>JAITTF010000326.1 GCA_031287215.1 Bacteroidales bacterium | reverse complement strand
AATTCTTTTTCAAACCCCTAAAAAACAACTTTTTGCTTAAAAGAAAAGTATAATGGGAACGATGTATAAACGAGTGGTCTTCTTTGCTTTGCTGCGTTTTATCATTGTTTCAAATAACTCTTAGCAATTGAAAATCTTTCGTTGTCAGTGTGAAGTATCATTTTATATTCCATTTTTTTTTGAGCAAATTTTTTACCACCTCGTAAGTATCGAGTGGAAGTTCGCCAAATTCCGTCATCTGCGGCTTGTAAAAACGTCCTTTGGATGCCCTGCGGATTTGTCCGGCTGCAACTATATTATTCAATACCCTGTTTACCGTCGCTTGTTTACGCGGGTCAATTGGAAAATCTCTCGGTGTGAAAACGAAGCCGAAAGGGAAGGTTGCGATTGTATTTTTATTGTTTCTGTCATAATTTTTCTGCTTTTACAGGTAAAAGGAAAATATGTAAAACTAAACTTCCCATATTGATTGTACATCAGAAACATTATTGGCTGTTCCCCTATCATCAAATTGAGAAAATGCTTTTAGTTGAACACATTTTGCTGTTTTATATTGAATTTCTACATTTATATCTACGCAAGCTAAGACCTTTTGTGATAAATCTGTTTGAATGGTGTCTTTTTCAACTGTTTTTCTGATTATTTCATTTTCTTGTTCGTGCAGGTCGTTTAATCCTGTGTAGATATTGTATGTTTCGTCAATCTTTTCCAAATGATATTTTTCAGCAATTTTTTTATCAATTTCTTTAAAAACCATATTAGGCAAATCTTCTTTTTTTAATACAAATAACGATTGACTAACCAAATCGTTCATGTTATTGTATATATCAACAATTTCCATATTATTATAATGCCATTTTTCATTTTCATTTTTCAATCTATCTATTTTCAAAATAGAAGAAAAATAATCAATATTTAATCCAACCGAAATAATGATAAAATCTTCAGGATTAATATTTAATCTGTCTATAGCCAAAAATACATCTTTTTCTGTCAAAAAATATTTGTGTGGCATTATGAAGATAAAAGAATTAAGAGCATACTGCTGAAATTGCATAGCAACACTTTCGGCAGTAATGGAAACAGAATTACTATAGCCGATATCTTGATTGTTACTAAAAGCAGCTTTTTCTAAAATACAATGCTGTCCACCAATATAATGACTTTGGTAATTATCTCCAATTTGATTATTCGTGAAAATTTTCGAATATTCTTCAAGAATAGGTTTAAAATGTTCGATTGTTTCTTCTTGAAATTCTTTTTTCTTATCAGGGGAAATATTTTGTTCAGTTTTTATTTTAACAAAATTTTCTTCAATTTCTTTTATGAAATTTTCTATCAAAACAGACGGTTTTATTTTGTTATTCTCATCAAACCAATTTGGATTGCAAAACTGTTCCAATCCCAACTCCTTTAAAATTCCTGTTTGAGAAAGATAATCATTTACAAAAAAATCCAAACTGTCTAATTCTTCTTTCCACCGATTTAATTCTGATAAATTTTCAGGCGGTTTAGGCATTGTGAGAGTATTTGAATTTACATAATACTCGTGCAGTGTATATTGACGAATAAACAGCACAGACAAATACCGCTTTATCCACATTCTGATTGTTCCATCTGCGTTTACACCATAAATATCAGGAAATTGGTATCTTTGTTCATAATAGACGGGATTTAGATATTCAAATTCTTCTATTTGCATATATCGCTCTATAACTTGCTGCATCTTTTCAGGAACAAGTACATATTTAGGTGGTTGCGATTGTGTAAAATACATTAATTCTTTGATTATACTGTACTTTTGCTTATACATTAATAGCCCACCCAAAGCATAATGAAACTCTAAAAAATCGTTTCTGTCTTTTTCTCTTTTATCTATTTCGGCTTGATTTGATACATTGCTATATATGGAATCATAATTAGGATGAATTTTGGGCATAAATAAATTAAACAATTGGTGTGCCTTCCGCCAATATGATAAAATGAAATCTACCCTATCATATAAAATTGACTGTGCAATTAACTTCCATAGAAACCGATATGTTTTAGGGCTAATAACTGTTTTTTGAGATTGATCAAAAAACAATTCAAATAATGTACTATCGTTAAAATAGGATATGGTTTTTTTCTTTCTGTTGCATAGCAATTCATTTGCTTCAAAAGCAGTATCATAATATTCCTGTGGATATTCAATAGTTTGACTTTCTTTTCCTTTTCTAAATTTAATAAAAGATTCAAAATAAAAATCCAACAGAGTTCTTGCTAATGGTTCATCTGCTTTATTAATAGAGTAAAACAGTATTTTTGAAATTGCCTCAAAGTAAAGTTTTTTCTTTGACTGTTTTTTTGTTTGATTATAATTTTTTATCAAATGGTTAAGTAATTTTTCTGGAACATAATAAATGTATGCAAGATAGATAATAAAGAATACCATTGTAATTAAAGCAATGGTGCTAATTGTAACAAGAATTAATGCAAAATTATCAATAATCCAACTCCAATCCACTAATGGAGGTATCTGGCACAGCCATATAACACAACTTGCAAATGCAGTAATCAAATTTACAAAGAAGCATTTATTGTATATCTTTATCAAACGACTCCTCCTATGTGATTCTGGCACATTACTAATCCAAACAATTAAAAAAAACATTATAATTATTGCAACTATACTGATCACAAACAAAATCAAGGCGAACCGTAATGGCGGAATTTGACACAGCCATATGACATAACTTGCAACCGAAGTAGTCAGAATGCCTAAACACCATTTGCAAATCCTATCTTTTCTAAATGCCTCTATCAATTTGGTAGAGTTATATTTATCATCTATTCTGCTAATTGTTTGCAATAGCAATGGAAAACTCAATGCAAATATTGCAATAATCATTGGGATTAGTGCAACATTGATAATGTCTGGATAATTTGATAAAATATTGTTCATAATCAACTATTTATAATGATGATTTTCAATTATTCCTATTTATCAGATTCACAACTACTTTCACAATCACATCTTTCTCCTCCGTCCGACTTCCCGCAATCATTAAAGTAAGCGCAACCAAAGTGTTATTTTCTATCAACCGCAATCCGTTGAGTTTGTATAAAATACTGTTCTTTTCTAAAAACCACAGAAAAAGAAATGCCGCAATGCGCTTGTTGCCATCGCTGAACGAATGATTTTTCGTGACAAGATAGAGTAGCATCGCCGCTTTTTCTTCAATACTCGGATACAAATCCTTGCCGTTGAAAGTCTGGTAAATTGTATTTATTGAACTTTTGAACGATTGGTCTTTTTCATTGGCAAACAAATCGCTGCTGTCGAATTTGTTTTTCAATTGTTCAATCGCTTCCATTGCATTCTCGTAAGTGGCACGAAATTTTTCTTCGTTGGAAGTATTATCGACCGAAAGTTGTTGATAATCATATTTATCCAATGTGTCTAAAGCATAAGTGTAATCGGTGATAACGCGCAGTAACCCTGTGGCTTCATCGTTACTCAATGTTTTGTTTTGAATCACATTTGACAAGAGTTTTACCGTTTGCTTTAAGTCTTCGTATTGATTAAGTTTAAGTTTATTGTTTACAGCATAACCTTTTACAATATAATCCTTTAAGACTTTATTTGCCCAAATGCGAAATTGAGTGCCGCGTTGAGATTTTACACGATATCCAAC
>JAITTF010000267.1 GCA_031287215.1 Bacteroidales bacterium | reverse complement strand
GGGCAGAAGTATTATTTTTCTTTTTAAAAATTTGCCCTGTTTTTTTTCGTAACTTTGCACCCCTCAAAAATTAATTATAGTAAATGTCGGCGGAAGAGCATAAATTTGTTGAAGATAAGTTAGTTATTACAGGTGCAAGGGAAAACAATTTGAAAAATATTTCAGTTACTATTCCACAACATCAATTAGTGGTCATTACAGGACTGAGCGGTAGCGGTAAATCTTCTTTAGCCTTTGAAACAATCTACGCTGAAGGTCAACGCCGTTATATGGAGACCTTCTCGGCTTACGCAAGACATTTTATCGGAAACCTTCAATACCCTAATGTAGATAAAGTTTCAGGACTTAATCCGGTAGTCTCTATTGAACAAAAAACCGTCAATAAGAATCCGAGATCTACAGTTGGTACGGTTACGGAAGTGTCCGATTTTTTAAGACTTTTGTTTGCAAGAATTGGTAAAGCATATTCTTACATTACCGGTGAACCGATGATTAAATATACCGAAAAAGATCTGATTCAACTGATTTATGAGCAGTATAATAATGCAAATATCACCCTGTTAGCTCCCGTAATAAAAGGTCGAAAAGGTCATTATAAAGAACTTTTTGAAAATATCAGAAAACAAGGCTTCTCAAAAGTTAGAATAGATGGCGACATTCGCCCCTTGCTCTTAAATATGCATGTAGATAGATATAAAATACATGATATAGAAATTGTTATAGATTCGTTTTTAGTTAAAAACGGCGCAAAAGTCCGTTTGGAGAATAGTTTAAAAACTACCCTAAAATATGGTAAGGGAATCATTTTAGTATTGAATAACGATACTGGAGAAGTCCGAAATTATAGTAAATTTCTCATGTGTCCTACTTCGGGGATCTCTTACCTTGAACCCGAACCGAATACTTTTTCCTTCAATACGCCTTATGGTGCCTGCGAAAAATGTAGCGGATTAGGTTTTATTGCGGATATTGAAATGAAAAAAATTATCCCTAATGCTAAATTGTCTTTTAAAGAGGGCGGTATTGTTCCAATTGGGAGTTACAAGAGTACTACTATTTTTAAGCAATTAGAAGCACTGTCCGAAAAACTACATTTTTCTCTGTCAGACCCTATCGAGACGCTATCAGAATATATCTTAAATACCATACTTTATGGTACTGACGAACCTGTATTTATAAGGCACGACAACTTAGGTTTATCGCCTACAAGAACTAATTTTGATGGAGTAGTTACTTTTCTACGGGATATGGATGTTGAATCCGCACCGGCTTCTATCAAAAAATGGATACAACAATTTATCGAAGAAAAAGAGTGCCCCGAATGTCATGGTGCAAGACTCAAAAAAGAATCTTTACATTTTAAAATTGGAGATCTAAATATTGCCGAACTGTCCCAAATGGATATTTCTGAATTAATGGAATGGGTAGATCATATTTATCCACAATTATCAGAAAGAGACCAATTGGTGGCATTTGAAATATTAAGAGAGATCAAATTCAGACTTCAATTTCTCATTGACGTGGGTATTGAGTATCTTACCCTTGATCGTTCTTCTCGTTCTCTTTCAGGTGGAGAGGCTCAGCGCATCCGTTTAGCTACCCAAATTGGTTCTCAATTGGTCAATGTGCTTTATATTCTTGACGAGCCCAGCATCGGCTTGCACCAAAAAGACAATCATCGTTTAATACAGTCTCTAAAACAGTTACGCGATCAAGGCAACTCTGTCATTGTAGTAGAACATGATAAAGATATGATGGAAGCTGCCGATTTTATTGTGGATATCGGTCCCGAAGCCGGAATCAATGGTGGCTTAGTTACCGCTATAGGGACTTATGATGAGATCCTTAAATCCGATTCTTTAACGGCTGCCTATCTGAATGGTACCCAAAAAATCGATGTGCCTTCCAAAAGACGAAAAGGTTCCGGCAAAAAGATTGTACTCTCTGGAGCGACCGGCAATAATTTGAAAAATGTAACCGTAGAATTTCCATTAGGCACTTTTATTTGCATAACCGGTGTGTCAGGAAGTGGAAAATCATCCCTGATCAATGAAACCCTTTCACCGATTTTACATCACCATTTTTTTAGAGCCGAAAAAACACCACTCCCATACCATTCGATCAAAGGATTAGACTATGTGGATAAAATTATTGATATCAATCAACAGCCAATAGGACGTACTCCACGCTCCAATCCGGCAACCTACGTGGGTGTTTTTGATGAAATTAGACAGCTGTTTGCGGGATTACCCGAAGCAAAAATCAGAGGTTATAAACCGGGAAGATTCTCATTTAATGTCTCCGGTGGACGCTGCGAAACCTGTAAAGGGGCAGGCTTAAGAACTATCGAAATGAATTTTCTACCGGACGTTTATGTTACTTGCGAAGCGTGTAATGGACAACGGTATAATCAAGAAACTTTAGAAATTCGTTATAAAGGGAAAAATATAAATGACGTTTTAGAAATGGATATCGAAATGGCATTGAGTTTTTTTGAAAATATCCCTAATATCACTAGAGAACTGCAAACGATGCACGATGTAGGTTTAGGTTATATCCATCTTGGACAGGCATCTACGACACTCTCCGGTGGAGAGGCTCAACGTGTGAAATTGGCTACAGAACTCAGTAAAAGAGATACCGGTAATACATTATATATATTGGATGAACCTACTACAGGATTGCATTTTCAAGATATTGCTATTTTACTCGAAGTTCTTAATAGACTTATTGAATTGGGAAATAGCATTATTGTAATTGAGCATAACATGGACGTCATCAAGGTTGCAGACTATATTATAGACATGGGGCTTGACGGTGGGAAAAAAGGGGGTAATATCATTGCTTGCGGGTCTCCTGAAGAAATAATTGCACAAAACAAGGGTTATACTGCCCAATATTTGAAGGAATATTTGAATAATTAACCTTAAAATTATGATATAATATACTATTAATTCATTACTAATAAAATCTTTATCTTTTAAAACAGACTTTTTATTTTTTTGGTCTTATGTTTGGGAAAAAAATTGTACTTTTACAGCCTGAAAAATATTCGGAGAGATGGCCGAGTGGTCGAAGGCGCACGCCTGGAAAGTGTGTAAACGCCGAAAGCGTTTCTTGGGTTCGAATCCCAATCTCTCCGCGTAATTTAACTATGTGAAATTCAATAAATTAAATAATAAAAATAATAATCATTTTTTTAAACCAATCAAAGTATATTATGAAAAAACTGATCGCTTTTATTGCCGTTGTAGGATTTTTTGTATTCGGCATGAACAATGTAACATTTGCACAAAATGACGACCAATCTGCTAACACAGAGACCACAGAAGTAGCGGTTCCTGCTACTGCAACTACTACTACCATTGAAGATGCAGATGAATCTACAGACGAAAGTCTTCACTATGTGTTAAAAGACAAATTTATCGAAGGTGGTGCTATCTGGATGGCTCCTATCTTAATCTGTCTTATTATGGGTCTTGCTCTCGTTATTGAAAGAGTATTTTATCTAAACCTTGCTTCTGTTAATTCAGGAAAATTATTAGCAAAATTGGAAGATGCTCTCAAAACCGGTGGCATAGCAAAAGCTAAACAGACTTGCGCTGACACTAAAGGACCTCTCGCAGGTGTCTTCTACCAAGGTCTTGACCGCTACGAAGAAGGTCTCGATTCCGTAGAAAAAAGTGTTGAATCTTATGGTGGTGTTCAAATGGGTAAATTGGAAACAAACCTTAGCTGGATCTCTTTATTCTTGGCTTTAGGACCGATGTTAGGATTCTTAGGTACAGTTGTAGGTATGGTTCAAGCTTTTGATGACATCGAAAGAGCTGGTGATATCTCTCCTACTATCGTTGCAGGTGGTATGAAAGTGGCTCTTTTAACTACAGTATTCGGTTTGATTACTGCTATTATTCTTCAAATATTTTATAATTATATCATTTCTAAAATTGATTCTATCGTTAACGATATGGAAGACGCTACCATCAATTTTATGGATATCCTTATTAAATTCAACAGTTCAAGCAAATAAAAGAAATTCTTTTGCATAATTGGCTCAATTAGTAATATTTTTAAAAATAAAAAATATGACAAGAAAAATAACAAACATCATCGTCTTTACAATCGCCGGTATCTGTTGCATCTTAGCATTGGTATTCGCGATGCGTTTCGATGATAATAAAAAATCCCTTTATGACGAAATCAGCGTCATAAAACCGGTTAACGAAACCTTAATAACTGATTTTAACAACGTTAACGTAGCTAACCTCCCTGATTTTCTTGTAAAACAAAACGAAAATAAATTGGAATTAAATACCGCTCTTAAAGCTAAACAACTCCAAAAAGATATTTTATATACTTATTTGACTGAACTTAATGACCTCTCCGCTGAAACATTTGACGCTTATAAAACTGATTTTGTAGGTAAAGCTACCAGTCTTTTTGCGAAAGCTGATCAGAAAGATAAATATACTTCCGGATTTAATGGCGTTAAAGATTTTATCGCTTTAGAGGGTTATATTAATTCTTTAGAGGATGAATATGCTACCGTTAAACAAGATTATCTTGCAGAAAAAGAATACGTTCACGCCTATAGCAACTTCGTAAAAAGAGTTAGTGATATTAATGATATCGTTTCTGAAAGTAAAAAAACTAATGACCTTGCATCACTTCAAAATGATGTGAATACTTCTACTTCAGAAAGTGGTATTTTAAATACTTCGATGGCTTTTGTCTATATTATTTTTGCTATTGCAATCTTATTAGTAATTCTTTTCTCTCTATGGGGAATCATCAGCTCATTCAAAACTTCTTACAAAGCTTTAGTAGCTGTCGTTGCTTTAGTAGTTGTATTCGTTATTGGATACTTTATCGCTTCACCCGAACTGAGTAGATCTGCTATTAATATGGGACACACTGCAAGTGAAGTTAGATGGATCGAATCGGGCGTATTTATCACATACTTGATGCTGTTAGGCGCGGTCTTGTCAATCGCAGTATCTCCTTTGATTAATAAATTTAGAAAGTCTTAATATTATGGCAAGAAAATCTCCAGGTATTAACACAGGGTCTATGGCAGATATTTCATTTCTGCTCTTGACTTTCTTCTTGTTAACTTCATCTATCAATACGGAACAAGGTATTCCTCGCCGACTACCACCCCCAAAAGATAAAAATCAAAAAGAAGAAATTATAGATATTAATAAACGTAACCTACTTGATGTGAAAGTAAGTTTTAACGATGAGATAGTTGTTAATGGTGAAGTTATTGGCATTAATGAACTTAAAAATAGAACGAAAGAGTTTTTCGCAAATCCTTTTAATCTGCCTCATCTTCCTGTAAAACAAAATACTTACATCGAAAATCTCGGCGACTACGCGGTCTCTAAAGGCGTGGTCTCGCTTACTAACGACCAAGGAACATCCTATAACATGTACGTGCAAGTTCAAAATGAATTACAACGCGCCGTAAATGAACTTAGAGATGAAGTTTCCTCTAATTTTTTCGGAAAAAAATACGACTTGCTGGATACCATGTACCAAAATGCAGTAAAAAAAGCAGTCCCTCAAAATATATCCGAAGCACCACCAGTCGATTTCTCTAAAGCTAATTAATTATGGGAAGATTTAAGAAAAATGGAAAAAAGGAGGTCCCGGAAATTAATACCGGTTCCATGTCAGACATCATTTTTATGTTTTTGTTTTTCTTCATGGTTATTACTAACATGAGGGAGGCATCTCTAAAAGTAAAATATGAACCCCCTAAAGCAACCGAAATCCAAAAATTGGAAAAGAAGTCTTTAGTGGCTAATATCTACCTCGGTGCACCTATCAGAAACGATGAAAATACACTACCTCCGGGAAAAATTTCTGTACAATTAAATGACCAAACTATCAAAAACGAAGAACTCGTTAGAGATGTTAGGGATTTTATTGGTACTGAAAGAGAATCCAGAAACGAAGAAGATAAGAATAAACTTACTTTCTCACTGAAAGTTGATAAAAATGTTCAAATGCGCTATGTTAATACCATCAAAAATGAACTTAGAGCCAACAATGCTCTGAAAATTAACTATGCTACCGGTAAAAAATCGGAAATGGCTGACTAAAATCAACTTTACTACAGTTAATTAATAATTAAAAAGGGTAACTATGCCGTTACCCTTTTTTTTGTCTATATCTCTATATTGTAGCTTTACTGCCAGTTAAGAAAGGTGCTTTTGGTGCTGATTTATTTAGATTAGTTTGCATTTCTACATTTAGTTTTGGCATAGTATTTTTAACTTCTGGAATAGTATTACACTTATTTATTTGCGTAATATGCATATTTGCATGTTCTACGCTTTATTCACAAAACAACAATCCTCCTATTGAAATGG
>JAITTF010000258.1 GCA_031287215.1 Bacteroidales bacterium | reverse complement strand
AAATATTGATAAAGATATACCAACATTCTTTCGTAAGCATGACAAAGCGGTAGAAAACTAAAAGCAATATTAGAAGAAGGATCTGGGATATGCTCTAAATTAAATAATTGACTTAATATGTTGGCATGTGAAAGCATGACTCCTTTAGGTGTTCCTGTGGTGCCAGATGTGTATATTATGGTAGCACAATCTTCAAATTTGACGGCATTTTTTCTTCTTTGAAGTTCCTCCGGTGCCAGATTTTCTGCTCCTAATGTGATCAGTTGCTCTAAATAGGGAAATTTATTTCTATTGATAAAAGTATAAACATATTTTAATTGAGGAGAATCAGGGAGAATATGATCAATTTTATTCATTACATCAGAACCTTCTACCACCAACAATTTTGCCTCGCAATGATTTACGATATATAAATAATCTTTTTCGGTAATAGTAGGGTAGATAGGGACACATATAGCACCCGCTTGCATGATCGCCATGTCAATAATGTTCCACTCTGGACGATTAGAAGCAATAATACCTACTTTATCCCCCGGTTCAATGCCTAATTTTATCAAAGCATAACTAATTTTATCAGCCAAATCAACGTACTCTGTGATAGAATACTTACGCCATTCTCCATTCTGTTTTCCGGCAAGAGCAATCGGTTGCTCAGGCCATCTTTCTGTATAACGTCCTAAAATATCGAACAATCTTTTTACTTCCATAATATCTAAATTAATTTATGAATGAATAATTTATTTTGTTTAATTTTAATTTGCAAAAATACACTGCTCTTTTTTTTTATCGCCATTTATGGGGTGTCTGAATAGAAAATAAGCTGTAAAACTCCTTATTTGGGGTGAAAAAGAAATATATGGGGTGAAAAAGAATTAGTGTTCATTAATTTTTTTATTCAACTTTGATCCAATACAGACTGCTTTTTATATTTTAAGAACATATAGTTACATTTTATGCGTTTGTCTGTAGATTGAAAATTTAATGCTAACTTTTCAAAATGAATCTTTTCGGAAAAAGTTTAGACCGATTAACCTCCTTTTAGCCTGCTTTTCTTATAGCAGCACAAGCGACCGCTCCAGGCACAATTAAAGGCAGCCAACTTACCATGCTTTCATCCAACAACTTTTCGTATCTTACCAACGGCAATATCTCCTCCAATAGCCATACGTGAAGTACATTAGATTATTTTTTTTACTTTCTAAAAATAATATTCAAAAGGTATTGATTTTTATATTAACTTTGTTCTTTTAAAAATAAACCTATACTTTAATCATTTAATAATATGAAAAAAACAGTTATCATTTTGATTGTTACTATGTTAGTAGGCAATATGTATGCTCAACCTCGTTTAGCAACGGATGGGAATGATTTTCTTTTGTCTAAATATTTTCAACCCTTTATCGCTTTGAATGTCGATAATGGAAGTTATACGGGTCTTGTAACGCCGCTCAACAACACCAAAAATGCGATTACTAAGGAGAAAATGAATGCCTCGATAATTAAATTTAAAAAATATAATTTTGATCAGGATTGGTTTTTAATTCCAACTCATTTCAATGCAGAAGCCACTTTTGATAGTCCCCACAATCTCATTATGCTCTTTTCTGAATATGATGACTCCTCTAATCAATACACTATTTACAAAGAACTTTTTGCCAAAAAATCCTCTTCATATACCTCAAATCCTTTCAAATTAGGAACTTATGCTATAGATAAACGAGAAGGGAAGCTATTATACACTGCCTCTTCAAGCGATCATTCCAAACATCTTGTTTTAGCCATATTAACTAATAATAGCAATCGCTATAAAGGGCTGTTTTATCTCATCATAGGAGCAAATGGTGAGATAGTATCACAAAACGAGATTAATCCCTCTTTTAAATACAACCAATTTAAAATTCAAGGGGTTTCAATCTCTGATGAAGGAGATATATTTATTGCAGTTAATTCTTTTAATGAGAGTCGTAAAAAAACAGAAACCGAAAACATCTATCTTTTAAAAATACAAAATCAAATTCTATCTTCTTATGAAATAGAAACGCCCTATTTTACTATCAATTCTTTGAGTATGAAACTCTTATTTAATAACAATATCCTCATCAGTGGTTATTGTAAAGAGCCTACTAAAGGGGTAGCTTCTGTATTTTCCCTTCCTTTTAATGGTAATAAAAATAGTTTTGGACAATTTTCTAATGTTGAGCTATCTAAAGTTGTTAAAGACAGGTACCCCAATTCTAATCTGAATGGTGCTTCATTTTCATTTGTAGCCATAGATATGGTAGAACTTTCCAATAATAAAATTGCACTGATTGGAGAGAATCGTGCTGTAGTAGAATCACATAACGACAAAAAAGGGACTACTTCTTATACGTATCATACCAGAAATATTCTCACTACTTTTATTGATTTAGATGGTGAAATCAGACAGACTTCAGTAGTCAATAAATATCAAATTTCGGAAGAATATCCATTTTACAATCCCAATTTTTACGCTATGGGAGTCTCTTTCGACTATTTCAGAGATGAAGATGGACTCTATTATATTTTCAACGATTTGATAGATAACTATCTTTCACCCAATCAAACGCCCAATATTTATGAAGCGGATCATTATAAAAATAGTTGTACGATGGCAGTTAGAGTTGCTGATGATTCCAAATTAGAGAAAACCATGATCAATCGTTACGATAATACCAACGAAGTCTATTATAAATTAGCCCACAATGACGAAGATACCGAGATGGCAGTCCTCACCTTTGTGGGCAAAACGAATTATACACTTCGTAAGTTAGCTTACTAAGGTATATTTTTGTTTATTTTTTGGAGAAATCACTCTTGCCAACGCCGCAGAGTGGGCAAGTCCAATCGTCCGGAATATCTTCAAAAGCAGTTCCGGGAGCAATTCCTGAATCAGGGTCTCCAATTGCGGGATCATATTCATATCCGCATACGTCGCAAATCCAAATTTCGTTGTTCATAATGTTACCTTTCTTTTTAGGGTTAATAATATTGTTTGTTAAAAAAAGTATTCTCAATAAATTGATTATAAAAATCCCTGTTTTTTGAGTACCTCCATCAAAACGGTGGTAAAATATTCGTTATCTTTTTTAGTATAGCGTTTTCGAGTAAATATTTGGGCTAAATTAGGAAGTTCATTTTCCGAATAGAGTTGGAGGGAGTTAGGATGAATCTCTTTTTCATGATAAAGTCTGTTGATCTCCTCTTCGGTATAATCATGATAATATTCCCGATGGATCAGGGCTTCAATCGGGAGTTTGTCTGTAAGAGGTGGATTTTCGGCAGGGTATCCCAATGCGATACAGGCAACCGGCACGACGCCGACAGGCAATTTTAATACCTCAATAAATTTATCGGCATTAAAAGTAATCGTTCCTAACCAACAAAGACCAAGACCGAGCGATTCTGCTGCTACACAAGCATTTTGAGCTGCAATGATGGCGTCAGTAAACGCCCAATGGTAACTTTGCATATTGTTGTACGCGTCAATCTCGGAATCTCTAAACGAACAAAAATGGTTAAATCTATTAAAATCAGCACAAAACGTCAAAATCAACGGCGCATTAGTAGCGATAGGTTGGTTGAAATGAAAAGGCGCCATCTCTTCCATTTTTGCTTTATCTTCAGTAATGATAATGCTGTACAATTGCATATTACCCATCGTAGAGCCATTACAGGCAGCTTGCAAAATTTCATTTAAAACGTCCTGAGATACAGGTTGGTCAGTGAAAATTCTAATGCTTTTATGGGTTAAAATGGTATTTAGGGTTGGGTTCATCATATAGTTCAATTATATTTTGCAAAAGTACATGAAATTTTTCAAATACAACTTCAATCTTATTGATGCGCTCATCAATGTTAAATTCTTTACACTTTTATTCCACCTTCCGTTTCCACCGATTATGACTCCACAGCCAATATTCGGGTTGATTGAGGATGGTACCTTCCAATAATTGAAGATATTGTTTGGTAATTGTTCCTATTTCTATGACGTTTGGAGATTCTGTAATTAATTGGCAATCAATTTGATAATATCCTTTTTTGATTTTAATGACTTGATAGTAAATGACAGGATAGTCGTATTTGCGGGCAAAATTTTCTGCTCCAAAGAGTACGGCAGTAGGATGATGTAAGAAAGTAGTAATATAGCTTTTTTTGACATTGGATGGCGACTGGTCGCTGAGGAGCATGTAAGAACAAAGATGGTGTTGGGCGTGATTTTTTTCAAAAACTTGACGTATTTTATTAGCAAATACAACTTCTGTGCCGTAGCGTGTTCGGGCTCGGTTGATGAGCTTCTCAAAATTTTTATTGCTATTAGGAGCACCTACCCCGATACCGTGATGCTGAAACATGGCATCTAATTCCAAAACCATCCATTCCCAATTGTTATAATGACTGGACATGAGAACTACACTTTTCCCTTGTTCAAAATAGTAATTTACCAACTCAGGATTGGTGCAATGATAACGTTTAGCTACCTCTTTTTTACTCATCGTCAACATCTTAATCATTTCTGCTGCGAGTTCGGTAAGATGCTGATAATATTTTCGTTTAATCTCTTTCAATTCTTGTTCGTTTTTTTGAGGAAATGAGAGTCTGAGATTCTTATCAATAA
>JAITTF010000218.1 GCA_031287215.1 Bacteroidales bacterium | reverse complement strand
GGCAATATAGACTATTTGATTGTGATAGAATGTAAAGCAAACGTAACAAACCACCAAAGTCCAAACCTCGAAAATCCGAAAGATTTTGCCGTTGACGGAGTTTTGCATTATGCCAAAGCATTATCAACGGAATTTGATATAATCCCTATTGCCGTAAGCGGGCAGACTGAACAAGAATTACTTGTTTCTCATTTTGTTTGGAAAAAAGGAGAGGAAAAGCCAACTGAAAATAAAGCAGACAAAAGATTGTTATCAATAAACGATTACTTAAAATTATTCAACAACGAACAGTTTGCCGACAACTTGCGCAATGTAGATATTATTCAAAAAGCCATTTATTTAAACGAAGAATATCAAGCATATTCCATTACCGAAATGACGCGCTGCACAATGGTTTCTGCCATTTTACTTTCATTATTGCACGAGCCGTTTCGTATTAGTTACAAAACATATTCCACTTCCGAGAGTTTAGGAAAAGCGATGTTGTCGGCTATCGAAACTGTACTCGCTCAAAATGAAATCAGAAACAAAGGAGAAATGATTGGCGAATACAGTAAAGTTCTAAACGAGCCGCTTTTCAAACAAGAAACCATAAAGCATAAAAATAAAAAGGAGCATGACAAATCAATAGAAGTTTCCAAAGGAATGATAGAATATCTACACCGCAACATTTATCCGCTTATGGATATGGAACAGAGCGGTTATGATGTGTTAGGTCGATTTTATACTGAATTTATTAGATATGCAGGTAGTGAACAAAGCCAAGGTTTAGTGCTTACACCGCAACATATTACAAATTTATTTTGCGATTTGGCAAATATTACTCAAAATGATATTATTTACGACCCTTGCTGTGGTACAGGCGGTTTCCTTATTGCAGGAATGAAACGAATGTTTGAACTTGCAGGCAACAACGAGGATAAAAAAATGAATATTAGAACAAAACAACTTGTCGGAGTTGAACTTCGTCCCTCAATGTACACCTACGCTTGTTCAAATATGATGATGCGAGGCGATGGAAAATCAAATATTTATTGCGGAGATTGTTTTAGTTTTGAAAATATCATAAAAGACCACCACAAACCAACTGTTGCCTTTTTAAATCCGCCTTATGATGTCGGTACTGCCGGACAAATGCTTTTTATAGAACACGCACTAAACACCATTGCAGAACAAAACGGAAGAGTGGTTGCCATAGTTCAAATGAGTTGTGGTATTAAAAACGAAAAAGAATTGATTGCCGTTAAAAAACGAATTTTAGAAAAACACCATTTGAAAGCCGTTTTATCTATGCCTGACGATTTGTTTTATCCTGTCGGCGTAGTTACCTGTATTATGGTATTCGAAGCAAATAAAAAAAACAAAGGTAAGGAAACGTGGTTTGGTTATTTCAAAAATGATAAATTTGAGAAACGGAAAAATCAAGGAAGAATAGACGCTCGTGGTTTGTATAACGACGAAAAAACAAAATGGCTAAACGCCTACCATAATTCAAAAGAAATTGCAGGACTTTCTGTAAAACAAGAGGTTTTAGGAGAAGACGAATGGTGTGCTGAGGCATATATGGAAACGGATTATTCTATGCTAAATAAATTAGATTTTGAAAAGAAACTCAAAGATTATATCGCATTCAAATTTTTAAACAACGTAGAGTAATGAAACGATTAAATGAAATATTTGAAATTAAAAACTCACCAAGTTTGGAACTTCTAAATTGCGAGCAAATTGAGAACGGTATTTGTTTCGTTTCAAGAACTTCTGCAAACAATGGAATTGTAGCAAGAGTGGAATTACTTGACGAATTAGAACCAATGCCTGCAAATGCAATTACCGTTGCATTAGGTGGTTCTGTATTATCTTCATTTTATCAAGATGAACCATTTTATACATCATTTCATATCGCATGTTTATATCCAAGAATTGAACTAACAAAAGAGCAAATGCTTTATTATGCTTATGTTATTGAACAAAATAAATATCGTTATAACTTTGGAAGACAAGCAAACAGAACATTAAAAAATATTCTAATACCAGATATTACAGAATTACCCGATTATGTAAATAAAATTTCTATTACAGATTATCAATTTGAAAAAGAGCCAATTTTGAATAAAAAACTACCTCTAAATACTTGTAATTGGAAATGGTTTAGATATGATGAAATTTTTGAAATAAAGAAAGGAAAACGATTAACAAAAGCAGACCAAATAGAAGGTATAATAAATTTTATTGGTGCAACAAGATTCAATAATGGGATAACAGCAAAAATTGCTAATGATTCTCATATTCATTCTGCAAATACCATTACTGTTAGTTATAATGGCTCAATTGCAGAAGCATTTTATCAAGATGAGCCCTTTTGGGCAACGGACGATGTGAATGTCCTTTATCCTAAATTCAATTTAAATCCGTTTATTGCAATGTTTTTATGCACTTTAATTCAAATGGAAAAATATCGTTATAATTTTGGACTTAAATGGGATAAAGAAAATATGCAACAATCTAAAATAAAACTTCCAGTAACTATTGATAGTTTTCCCGATT
>JAITTF010000171.1 GCA_031287215.1 Bacteroidales bacterium | reverse complement strand
TGCGATTA
This sequence comes from Bacteroidales bacterium, assembly GCA_031287215.1. Classification (GTDB taxonomy): domain Bacteria; phylum Bacteroidota; class Bacteroidia; order Bacteroidales; family WCHB1-69; genus JAGVVH01. Next base: position 7,588 of record JAITTF010000171.1, on the reverse strand, counting down.
CAGAGTGCAAAAAGACTGCCGGTTGCGTAACTTTAGTCATTTTAAGCTCCTCTTCACTCCCATTAAACATAATATCTGTGATAGAAAACCCCAGAATATCATTTGCTTTCAAGAAAAGTTCTTTTGCCAATGAGTAGTTATCAAAAAGTTCTTTACCCATGGTAGCATATTGGGCACCTTGCCCCGGAAAAACAAAAGCTTTCATATATTTAGAAATATTATAGTTGTAATTAAATAGCGTAATGATTCACAAGAAGGATCTTTACGGAACATATTCGATCCATTTTTTAAAACCAAGATGTTTTGTATATTGTCCTTGCACTAAAGAATCTTCACTGTTGGAATCAATATCATAAACTCTCACCGAAGAATTTCTTGAAGAAAAAATTCCGTAAGCATTTTTATTTTCGGCAATAAAATTAGAGAAATCGATTTTATTTCCCAGAGTAGCTGAATTTAACTCATTAAGTTTCATATAAGTAGCTAAACTTGCACCACACACCCACACCTCATATTCTATACAGGTACGATCATCTGTATATCTAACAACCTGATCATTCACTTCAAGAGTAGCTCCTATTAGATTATATACGTGATCTATTCGATGCGTAATCTTGGTGCTATTGCCGGGTTGACAGAAATCTGCGGATACTTTCCTTCTCAGAGATTTTTTTTCAACATGATGCGTAATTTTATCGACTTCAATATATTTAAAAACTTGATAGACTTCAAAAGCACTCCCATTATCAGGATTTTTAAATGCACATGATATTCCATGAGAAGTAGTTAAATCTAAATTTGAGGAACTTGCAGGATTTGTAATATAAAAATCTCCTATCATTTTAGCGTCTGCATAAACCTGATAATTTTCATTAGAATATTTGTTTTTTATTACAAAGCGATAGGTAGATGTAGTATTGATTGTCAGAGGGTTGCGATTTTTATAGAGTATTTGAAGTGGTGATGGGAAAATACCGGGGTCTTTGGGGATTGCGGTAGTGGTATCAAAAGGGTAAGTACGTCTCACTTCATTATTGACTCTCTCTTCTAAATAGACTTCTAAACTATCAAAATAGAGTTTATTCCATTCCATTTGACGAGCATAATCATAAATATTCTCATCGGTTTGAAAACCTTTATAAATTTTAAAATAGTGTGTAGTTTCGTGAATATTAAAAACACCATACGCAAACACAATGTCCTTATAATCATCATAAACATCGAATTTAGGTTTACAGGCCGAAAAAGCCACCACTATTCCTATAAAAACCATTAATTTTTGTATCCTCATCATTTTTTCTGTTTTTATCATTTATTTAACTTCTCTAATCCACTTTGTTCCTATGCGTTTTCCTTTTTTATCATAATGATCGTTCAATTTGTATTTTTCGTTGAAAGTGTATATTAACCTCAGGGTAAGCACATTATTATACTGTTGTCTGGTTTCATTTTTTTTCCCATCTTTACTATAATAATCTCGACTACGAATAGGCACAAACGTATATTGGAAGCGAAAATTAAGTTTCAAATTTTTATAGAGTTTAAATTTTACATCCCCTATTGCACTCCATTCATTTTTCGAGAATGTACGAGAATCCAAATCAGTAGTAAGACGATACCCACTTTCAATTTCTTTGACATAAATTAGTCTTCCCCAACAAAGTCCTGCTCCTATAGCAAAACCTGTTTTGAGGTCTTCATAATGAAAAACTACAGGAATTTCTACATAATTCAGACGAAGGTCATACTTGACTCTACGATTATATCTAACATTCCAATTAATAACATTCACGGTATTAGGGTCTTTCATATACATGGTGTCTGCATAATTGGCTTTATGAGAGCCTTTTTGTGAAAATAACATTTCTACCGTTAAAAACCACGATTGATTTTTATTGAGTGCCACAGAGACCGCCAAGCCGGCGTTTAAACCTGCTTTTTTGTACCCATAAACCTCATCACCATCCACTTGAGTAAGGTTTCCGCCTACAATTACCGAACCAATAAACCGTTGAGACATCAACGGAGCAGAGCCAATCAAGAGTAATATGACAATAATTATTTTTCTCAAAGTGATATAGTTTTAAGTGGCAAAAGTACAAAAAAAAACGATAGGTGATTTTTTTTTTACAGAGAAGCTAAAAAAGATAAAAAATGTACCTTTGCGTTTCCATTTAATAAAACAAAAAGCGATATCTTTGAATGAACAATCTTATACAATCAAAATTTACGAGGATTTCTTTCAATTCCTATTTGGCATGGGTATGTACATGCACTATGATGGTAGTTTTATTTAGGATAACAGAAGTTATTGGAGTATCCTATTACCATAGTGTTTTACATTTATTTAGGTACGAGCTATTAGGAGGGTTCATTGACATTGTTTTTGTCAATGCTTTGTTGTTTTGTTTATGTCCACTATATTTGTTGATTGCACAATTATCACTCAAAGCTGCCAATATATTTTTTTCTATTCTGTTGTCTGTGTTGTCTATTGTGCATTTATCTATGCTCTATTATTATACATTAATGCTCATTCCTTTAGATAGCTCCCTATTTTCGTATTCTTTTCAAGAAATCCTGTTTACAGTGCGTACATCAGGTGTTCATCTCCTATTTTTTTCAATTTCATTAGTTATTTGCGTAATTATTATGCAGATCATCCATTATTTTTCCCTGAAGATACGCCCCAAAAGGGTCACTAACCTCTTAATGGTTTTATTCATGTTTATTTGCCTGATCTTCTCCATTTTTATTCCAACCATTTTTCAAAAAATAGAACAAAAGAATACGCCATACAGTTTACTAATCAACAAATCACAATATTTCTATAACTCCGGTATATCATATTTAACTAAAGGACAACCTCAAGGGAACAACATCAAAACACCCTATAAAAACCATCTTTTCCCGGGCAAACACTTTCTTTCAAAAGAGTACCCCTTATTGGCTATTTCGGATTATTCTGATAATTTAAGTTCTTTTTTTAGGACCAATGACACCTTACCTAATTTCGTTTTTATTATCGTAGAAGGATTAGGAGAGCGGTTTATAGGAAAATACAACGGCATCAATTTTATGCCTTTTTTGGATCATTTAATTTCTTCAAGTTTGTATTGGGATAATGTGTTAGCTACATCAGAACGATCTTATGGGGCATTACCTGCTATTTTGTCATCTACACCTTACGGCGAAAAAGGGTTTGCATTCATAGAAGATCCTGTATATCACTTCTCTTTGCTCAATTTACTCTCAAAATATGATTATTACACGAGTTTTTTCTATGGGCAACCCAGTTGGTTTGATCATGCCGAAGAATTTTTCCAGCGTAATGGAACGCATCGCATAGAGCATGCCCATACATTTCCTGAAAAATATTCTAAAATTATGGTAGATGATTATTTTTGGGGATATCACGACCAAGATTTAGCCAAAAGAACGTTGAAAATCATTGATAGTTTGAATACTGTCCCTCGCATAGATATTATCTACACCGGAAGCATGCACCCTCCATTTATTCTTTTTGACCATAAACAGTATGAAAAGAGAATAAAGCAACTGATCAAATCAGCTAATTTACCCAAAAAAGAGATTGATTTTATAGAAAAATACATGGACTATTTTGCTTCCATTTTATTTTCAAATGATGCTATAGAACAACTCGTTGAAGGGTACAAACAACACCCTGAATTTAAGAACAGCATTTTTATCATTACCGGAGACCATAACATGAGTAACATTCCACCTGAAAATACGTTAGAACAATATCATGTCCCACTTATCATCTATTCTCCATTATTGGTAAGAACAAAAACGATGCATAGTATCAATTCTCATTTAGACATCGTACCTTCTCTTCTCGCGTTATTACATTCGCGCAATGGCATAGTACTGCCTCATGCAGATGCTTTTATAGGCAAATCATTAGATACTGCAGCTGCTTTTCACAATTTACAACCTATCGTTTTGATGAATGATAGACGAACAAGTGCAGGCATAGTAGTAGGCAACTATCTGTTATCTCAAAATAAATTTTTGTTCTCTATAGATAAGAATTTTGAATTACATGCAATTCAAAATGATTCATTGGCTCATGTAATGCGTCTATATACTGACGACTTTACAAAATTAGGTCTCTATAGTTGCCAAAAAAATTGCATTATTCCTGACACTTTATTTCGTCAGTATGCTCATGTGAAAATGATTGAAGAAAAAAAATTACAATTCTATCGCTTCAATAAAGAAAAAAAAATTTACGATATAATCAAAGAAAAAAAATTAACAAAAAAAGGATTGTACTATTTTGATTTTTCCTATATCCCCAATCTTTCTCAGGAAAAAGCACCTAAAATGATTATCGAGGTCAAAGACCTCACTAACAACAAATCTCTCTTCTGGCAAGAGGTGGACATCTCTCAAAAGAATGGAAAAATTCACATCTTATTTTCGTTACAAGAAACAGACATACTTCAAAATAACAACTTTATTTTCAATGCTTGTTTTTGGAACAACCATAAAAACAATTATGACCTTTTATCGACAAGTTGTGCTTTGTATCAAATTCGAGAATAATAACCCTAAAACTTACATTTCATAAACGTATTCATACTCTAATCTCAAACGATAATCATTTTCATCAGTTTCGTCAGTTCCAAAATGTTTAATAAGAGACACTTGTCCATCAGCATTATGCTCATACTCCGTCCAAGAGATTAATGTATTTTTTTTGTCGTAGATTTCGATTTTATGGATATGATGCTCTTCATAATGGTAACTCATCCTTTGATAATGGTCTAAACTCTCTTCCTCTTTTTCTACTACATGATGATCATCATCAAATTGATAGAGAGATTTTGCAATCAAGATTTCATCAAAATTATAAACCAACTCTTTGACTCTGTTTTTTCTATCATCATATTCAAAGGAAAAAGTACGTTTATCTTTAGCAAACACCTCTTCACGGACTTGTTTTACGACTAATTTATCCTCATTATATTCAAAACTATTGATATAAAGAGGTTTTTCGTCTTCATCAAACTCAATTTCTTTTTCTAAAAGTCCTTGACTGTTGTAGGTCAATTCTCGTTCTACATTGAGTTTTTCATCATCAATATACGCTACCTGTTTCACTAAAAGTCCATTTTCAAAGATAAAACGGGAGGTAAAAGCCGTATCCTCATCACCATAGTATTTATCTTGAGCAATGATATTTCCTTGGTCATCGTATTCATTTTTGGTCTTCTGAATGAGCGTTTCAAAAGCATCGTATTGAGTTGTAATTATCAATCGTCCATGCTCATCATACTCATTGAGGGTAATGACATTTAATTCATCTTCTGCCAAATAATTTTCTTCTTTAAGAACATTACCATTAGGGTCATACTCGACCAAATTTTCCAAAAATTTTTCTGTAGAAACATCCTCCTTGCCGTATCCGGTACGCAGATGATTGATACAATAAAGTTTTAATATCTTACCAGTTGCCATAAATGTGAGTTTTAAAATAATGATTTACAAAATTACAGAAAAAAAATCAATATAAGATCATCTCTTTCACTTTTTCCATGAGCCACATCGGTGTAGAGGTAGCGCCACAGATTCCAACAGTATCATTTTGATTGATCGTAATTTGACGGACATCTTCAGGATTAGCAATAAAGTAAGTTTCAGAGTTAACGGCTTTGCAAATGCCAAAAAGGTACAAACCGTTAGAGCTTTTTTCATCGGAAACGAAGAAAATCTTATCAAATTGAGAGGCAAAATCTCTAATCTGTTTAGACCTATTCGCTACCGACCGGCAAATAGTATCTGAAAAATTAAACAAATGTTCATTTCCCTTGTCTTTATAATGATGGGCAATAAGGTCTATCAGCTCAGAATAATCCTCTACACTTTGTGTAGTTTGAGAGTAGAGTTGAGCAGGTTTGTTAAGGTTTATTTTAGAAATGTCTGATTTTGTGGACAATACAATTCCTTTGTTTTGAGTTTGTCCTAACAATCCGATCACTTCTGCATGTCCAGTTTTTCCGAAAATAAGAATTTGGGTATCCGATTGAGTTGGATTTTCGCAATTATTTCTGATATTTTTTTGAAGATGTAACACTACCGGACAAGTAGCATCAATTACAGTAATGTTGTTTTTTCGTGCTATGTCGTACGTTTCAGGGGGTTCACCATGTGCTCTAATGAGCACGGTAGTATCTTTGAGTTGTAAAAATTCTTTGTAAGAGATAATCTCTAAACCCATGTCCCTCAGTCGTTGCAGTTCTGCGCTATTATGGACAATATCACCAAGGCAATAAAGTTTAGGATTGTGTTGAAGATATTTTTCAGCATTTTGGATAGCTTTAATCACTCCTGAACAAAATCCCGAATGACGATCAATCACACATTTCATACACTTAATTGTTATCAGGCAACAGGGAATCAACAAATTCCATACGATTAAACACTTGTAATTGGTCAATTTTTTCACCAACTCCAATATATCTCACCGGTATTTTAAACTGATCGGAGATTCCGATCACCACCCCGCCCTTTGCTGTTCCATCTAACTTAGTAATTGCAAGCGAATTAACATTTGTAGCGGCTGTAAATTGGCGTGCTTGTTCAATGGCATTTTGACCTGTAGAGCCATCCAAAACCAATAAAATTTCGTGAGGCGCATCCGGCACTAACTTGGCAATCACATTTTTAATTTTATTCAGTTCATTCATCAAATTCACTTTATTGTGCAATCTGCCGGCGGTATCAATGATGACGACATCACTTTTCTTTGCGAGTGCCGAAGAGACCGTATCGTAGGCTACTGCAGCGGGGTCTGAGCCTGTTTTTTGAATAATAATAGGCACATCTGCTCTTTTAGCCCATATCTCAAGTTGCTCAATGGCAGCAGCTCTAAAGGTATCGGCAGCACCCAATAGCACGGAGTACCCTTTTTGTTTAAACTGATAAGCTAATTTGCCTATTGTAGTAGTTTTACCCGCCCCATTAACGCCCACCACAATCATGATATAGGGGCATTTATCTTTAGGAATTTCAAAATCAGCAAGGTCATCTTGATTATTTTCCTGTAATAATTCTATGATTTCTTCTCGTAAAATCAGGTTTAATTGTTCTGTACCAATGTATTTATCACGTGAGACTCTTGATTCTATTCTCCCAATAATTTTGAGCGTTGTTTCTACACCAACATCAGAAGTAATGAGTGCCTCTTCCAAATTATCAAGTACATCGTCATCAACTTTAGATTTACCAACTACTGTTTTAGCTAATTTCGCGAAGAAACTCGTTTTCGATTTTTCTAAAGTTTTGTTTAAGTCCTCTTTTTTATAAGAAGGAAAAAATTTGTCAAAAAAAGCCATAACTTATCACATTTATATATAACCTGCAAAGATACAAAAAAAATAATCTCAAAAAAAGCCGTCTTAACCCGGTTAATTCTTTTTTTGCAGTGCTATGAAAAATAATTAGCTATCCGATAGAGAGCAAAATCTTTGTCTCTTACCCCGTAATTATTAGAAATAAACCTTTCAATTTTCCCATTTAATCGTTCTGCCTTGGCATTGGTAGTTCCTTTTTTGAAATA
>JAITTF010000161.1 GCA_031287215.1 Bacteroidales bacterium | reverse complement strand
TGTTTGCCTTTTTTAATAGCAAAACCGGCTACACATACGAATATACAATGGAAGAAGCAATAAACAAGGGCGTTCTATGTCGTTATTACTACTATCCGCATTTAGTTTCTTTGACAGATTCCGAAATGAAAGATTATATGGAATTATCGCTCAAAATTGTAAAATACTTCAACTTCAATACCGGTAATTTTAAGAACGACCCAATTTTGACTGCTTTATTATTAGCAAGAAAACGCATTATTCATAAAGCATTCAACAAAGTATCGGTATTCTATGATATTCTCAACGAACAATACAAGAAGAAAAGAAATCTCAAATATACTCTCGTTTATGTCCCCGAAGGCAACGACCCGAATGATTATTTTGAAACCGATTCTTATTCTGAAAAAGACGAAACGGAAATAGATAACGAGGCTGTGCATTTGATTGATGTATTTACAAAAGCGGTTAGAGATATTGACAATCGTACAACAGTACGGCAATTTATTTCAGGCATTGCTGAACGAGATGAAATTTTGGAACAGTTTGCAAAAGGCGAAATAGATGTGCTTACCTCAATGAAATGTCTTGATGAAGGTGTTGATGTGCCTCGTGCTGAACTTGCTATTTTCTGTGCAAGTACAGGTAACCCGCGACAGTTTATACAGCGGCGTGGTAGAATACTTCGGCAGCATCCGGACAAGCAATTTGCTTACATTCACGATTTAGTAGTAATCCCCGAAGTGAATCCAAACAGCGACAGTTATACGATGGAACGCAGCATGCTGAAAAAAGAATTGGAAAGAGTAAATAAATTTTCCTTACTTGCGGAGAATAGCGCACATACAATTGATGTGCTTTTAGATACAATGAATCATTATAATTTAAACTTATATCACAATGAGTAACGAAGATAAAATGTTGCAGTTAGTCCTTTCGGACACAAATTTAAGTTCGTTCTACGAATATAATGCAGACGAATTTACAACGATTGAAGATGCTTTGAGAGCCGACAACCCGATTGTCGTGGCTGTAGCAAAAATAATTCGGGGAGTTAGAGGAAACTCAGATAAAAGTATTCAAAGGGAGGTTTACAACGAAGTTATTAACTATCTAAATAATAATTTGTTATGAATATTAAAGAGATTACAATAGAAAATTTTAGAAGTTACTACGGAACTAATACTATCAAATTTAATGATGGTTTGGTATTATTTCTTGGGGACAATGGCGATGGTAAGACAACTTTTTTCGAAGCATTGGAATGGCTGTTTGATACCTCAACAACTAATATAGATTCACGATTTATTTCAGGAAAAAAGATTGCAGAATTGCCCGAATTTGAATCAGATACTTTACGAGTATCTATGACTTTTGAGCACGATGGAGAAAAAATAGTGGAAAAATCTTTTTCTTTTAGGAAAGACCAAGATGGAGAAATCAAAACAGATAATTTTCAATTTAAGGGATTCTATGATGATGGGGTACAGCGTAGTCCGATACAAGGCGGTGTATTGTTAGACCGTTGTTTTGAGGCGGCAATTCGCAAATATTGTTTGTTCAAAGGCGAAGAAAACCTCAATGTTTTCAATAATCCAACAGCATTAAACTATCTAATAGAAACATTCTCAAATATCCGCCAATTTGACCCATATTACATAGGCGATAAATATAAGTCAGACTATCCCGGCTTTGTTGATTTTGCAGAAGACCAATCGCAAAAAGCATACGAAAAAGCGATGAAATCTGATAAACAAAACTCACAGCGAGAAAAAGAGTTAAGTTCCGACTTAGACAAGTTAAGAAGAAAATTAGACGACACCCGTAAAAGGCTGAAAAATAACAGAGAAAATGCTACTAACTATTCAACAAAGTTGGAGGATTTAGAAAACAGTAAAGAGGCAAGTACTCTTTTGAAAGGAATAAATGAAAGATTAAAATCTCTGTATGATAAAAAAACAAAAATTGAAGGATATATCAACGAAGATTACACCATAAAACTGCTTGATGAAATGTGGGTTTTGTGTGGGTTTTCTCAAACCTTCAAAGAATATCAAGAAAAAGTAACTGCTTTCAGCAAAGAAAAAAGGAAACAAGAAGACGAAGATAAAAAGAAAAAAGGTAGAGAAGAAGCATATCAAGAAATCTCTCAAAGTTTAAAAGATGGAATAGTTCCACTTTCAATCTACATTCCCGATGAAAAAACAATGCAGGAAATGATTGAAGACGAGTTTTGTAAAGTTTGCGGGCGAGAGGCAAAACAAGGTACAGATGCTTATAATTTTATGGTTGATAAACTCAATGAATTACTGAAAAGCCAACAGCCAAAAAAGAAAAAAGAAGAAGTACCGCTTTTTCAAAACAACTTTGCAAAAGAGTTGGAACAAAAAAGTATCAGTTTGGGATATAACCAAGAAGAATTAAACAATCTGACAAATACGATTAGAGAAAGAATTGAATTTAACGAAGCAAGAAAAACAGAGGCAAAAAAAATTCAAGACAGCATTGATGCAGAAGAAGATGTAAAGAAAAAATTATTGGCTCAAAACGACAATCTAACTGAAGAACAATTAATTAACGCTTATCAAAATATTTCTAATTGGTGGGAACACAGAAAAGACGCTGAAAAACAAATCGTTATTCTTGAAACAGAAGAAAAAGAGATTGACAATGAATTGACGGATGTGCAAAAAAAATATGATGAATTGGCAAAAGACTCCGTTGCAAATATATATTGCAAAACCCATGCAGCATTAAGTAAAATTCAAAAGTCCTTTAAATATGCCAAAGAAAAAAATACGCAAGATTTTCTCTCTCTCTTAGAGGGAAAAGCAAATCAATATCTTGAACAACTCAATATTGATGGATTTTATGGAATAATTCGCATTCTAAAAACGACTGATGGCTCAGCAAAAATAGCATTGCAGGATAAGAATGACACATTCATTACAAGTCCAAATCAAGCATTGAAAACTACAATGTATATGTCAGTGCTTTTTGCTATTTCAGACTTAACCACTATAAAACGTGACAAGGATTATCCGCTTATTTTTGATGCTCCTACAAGTTCGTTTACCGAAGGAAAAAAAGTTGATGATTTCTACACCGTAATTTCTGAAATAAAAAAGCAATGTGTTATTTTTACAAAGAGTTTTTTAGTAGATGATGCAAACGGACAAAAGGTTGTAAATTATGATAAAATAAAATCATTAAAAGGAACCGTTTATCGTATGGAAAAGCAACGACCATTTGATGATAAAGACTTATCAACCATTCAAACAGTTATCACACCTATAAAATAAAGAATTATGGCAGCAGAAAATTTATATGATATTTGGGCAAGAAGAAACCCAGAATGGGAAAATCACTTTGAAGAAACACTTTTGAGGTTATTTACCGATTATGGTGTAGGCTCTTCTGAATTAACCTTTGCAAAGGGTAAAACATTTGGCGCAGGTTACGAACTCTATATTTACGCTTTCTTTATCGGGCTTTATGCTGATAAGAAAAGAGAATTGGCTGACGATACCAAAGGGTTTGGGCAACCTATTCAGTATTGGGGTAATTTGGATTCCAAAAAATTCAGAAAAGCATACCCAAAATTACGAGAGTACATATTTACAGCATTAGTGGCAAAAACAGAAGGATTGGATTTAATTGCCCTTGAAAAAGGCGAAATTACCGACCGTAAAGCCGTTGATTACCTCATTAATACGATGGAACAATATGCTAATTACGGCTTTCATGCCATAGAAGAAAAACTAAAAGACAATCCAAACTATTTCTACAAAAACACAGGTTTTTTAGATATGATTTTGGATTTGTTTGTTTTACCTTCTAATAGCGATGATGCGGAAATAGAAGAATTATAAAATAAATCAAAATATTATGCCCGAACAACAAAACATAGAATACAAGTCCTCGTGGCACGATGATTATCTCAAATGGGTATGCGGCTTTGCCAATGCGCAGGGCGGCACGCTCTACATTGGCAAAGATGACAACGGCGATGTGGTAGGCGTAAAAGATTCCAAAAAGTTAATGGAAGACCTGCCGAATAAAATCACAACCATTTTGGGCATTGTCGCAGAAGTGAATTTGCACTCGACAGAACAGGGCGATTACATAGAAATCGTTGCCAGTCCGCAGCCCAACCCTGTAAATTACAAAGGCGAATACCACTATCGCAGCGGTAGCACCAAACAGGAACTCAAAGGTGCGGCGTTGGATAAGTTTCTTTTGGGCAAGCAGGGCAAACATTGGGACAGCGTACCTGTTCCAAATGTTACGGTTGCCGATTTGAAACCCGAAACTTTTGATTTCTTTCGCAAACGCGGAGTGAAAAGTAAGCGCCTTGACGAAGATGCACTTACTGACAGCAACGAACTTTTGCTTGACAATCTGCAACTTACAGAAAACGACTATCTGAAACGTGCTGCCGTTTTGCTTTTCCACCCCAAACCCGAAAAGTTTGTAACAGGTGCGTTTATAAAAATCGGTTACTTTGAGTCCGATAGCGATTTGATTTTTCAGGACGAAGTTCACGGAAACCTCTTTGAACAGGTCGAAAAAACAATGGAATTGCTTTTTACCAAGTACATTAAAGCAATCATTAGTTACGAGGAAAAATTCCGTGTGGAGACTTATGAATATCCCTATGAGGCAGTTCGCGAGGCAATTCATAACGCCGTTGCACATAAGGATTACACAGGTGGCACACCCATTCAAATCAGCGTTTATAAAGACAAGATTATGATTTGGAATTACGGACAACTTCCTGAAAATTGGACGATTGACACCTTGCAGGAAAAACACTCGTCCATTCCGCACAACCCCGATATTTCCAACGCCTTTTTCCGTATCGGTTACATTGAAGCGTGGGGGCGCGGCATTCGCAAAATGAACGAGCAATGCGCAAAGGCTGGTTTACCGCAACCGCTGTATTATTATGCAAGTTCGGGTTTTTGGGTAGTTTTTCGCAAAGATGTGATTAACGAAGAATCATTGAAAGAGTTAGGGCTGAACGAAAGGCAAATAAAAGCAGTGCTGTATGTGAAAGAAAAGGGAAAAATTACCAACAGCGAGTACCAAGAAATCAATAGTATATCAAACAGGACAGCAACTTATGAATTAAAAGAGTTGGTGGAAGAATTTGATATATTCAAAATTTCAGGTGCAAGTGTAGGAACTTATTATGAATTTCCATAAGCCCGCAAAAAGCCCGCATTGCCCGCAACGACCCCGCAAAAAGCCCGCAAAGCGTGCAGCGAGCGTGCAAAAAGGGTGCAAAGCGTGCAAAATAAAAAGTGCCTTTTTCGTAATTTACGAGATAAATAATTGAATATCAATAAATAAAAAAAAGCAAAATGTAAATAAAACGATGCAGTTCAACTTACTATCATTCAAATTACCAACGGAAACGGTAACAATCAATCTGTATTCTGAAAAGGTAGAGAAAACCCGTCCAAACATTGTTTTTAAGGACGAATTGCCCGTTTTATGGGAGGAAAACGCCGATGCGCTTTCTGACTGTAAATTTCTCTATTGCTCATTTACCAACGAGCAAGCCGAATGTAAGGGCAACAAATACACGGCAGAAATCAATCTTACCAACACGCCGCGTTTTGCCATAAATTACATTAGGCATTTGATTTACACTTATTTTCGCGGTCGTGTGCCTGCCGTTTCCTATAATTTTGTTGATGATGTAGAAATTTGGCTGAAAGCCACACAAACCAAAGAAACAACGCAGTTTCATAAATTTACGCTCAATCCGCAACACGCCCGAATTACAGACGGCTTTGAGTTGCTTGTAACATACGAGGGTATTTCAACGGTTTATAATACGCCTGTTTCGCAACTTTCGGAAATACAACCCGAACTGTTTTCATTGGTTATCGCAGATGGCGAACTTGCAAAGTACAAAAAACTTACAATTGAGCAAAAAGCGCAGATAGATTCTATTTATCCTGTTTTAAGTCATTCACTTGCAAGAGCGTTGAATTTACCAGAAAGACGAGAATTAAACCCGAACAAATACATTAGTACCCATAATCAAATTACTGCATTTTGCGACAATTATTTATTCTCTGCTGATTTCGGGCAGGTATTAAACATTGATACAAAAGGATTTATACAAGTCTTGGAACAAAAGATTTTCAAAACCTCTTTTGGCTCAAACACTCTTTTGTTTGGTAACAATCGAACGGATATTGCACCTTTCAATGGACTGAAAAACGGACCGTATCAAGCCCCCGCAGTTCC
>JAITTF010000144.1 GCA_031287215.1 Bacteroidales bacterium | reverse complement strand
CCTACTGAGAAACTGTAAGCAATCCTAAACCAAAATGTTCGACTTGTTATTTGGTTATGATTATTATAACCTGTAATTTTATCAAAATAATTGTAAGTAGTGTTTGTGGCTACCGAATTTAAGATATCCAAAACACTGAAATTAACAATAAAATTATCATTTATCCTCCAACCTACTCCTGCATCCAATTTATGAATATCGGCTTGTTCATAAAAAAATGTTTTGGTTTTTGATGTATAGGAATAGCCTAAATTAATAAAAAATCGTTTAGGCAAACGAAATGTGCTCGAATGGGAAATATTACCCTGCCAATTATTATAGATGTATTTATCGCTATTATTTTTAAAATTTCTATTAATAAAGGATAATGAAAAATTGGTACTTGTTTCCCACCATTTGAAAATATTGACAGGCGCATTTACTATTAAGGCTATCGAATTTGAATTTCCACCATTTATGGTATTATATATTAGAGTATTATCGGTTATTTGTGGAATTTGCAAAAACAAATTTTCATTTCTGATTAATTGCAAAGCGGCCATGTATTTATTTCTCAAAATATATCCCAAAACAAAAGCATATTGATTTTGAGGTTTCAACTTTGAATTGCCAAAAGTTTGATTTATAGGATTATATGCAGCACTTTCCATATAAGAAAAGTAGCTTGGACGATAAATTTTTTCCGTGAAATAGTAATAAATCCTGTTATTTGCATTTATGGTGATATTATGTAAAAAAGTGGGCAAAATATACCAATTTTGGGCGGTAGAATAGTTGGCATCATTGTTTTTATATTTGTTAATGTTATGCTCATATCTCACACTTATAGAAAAATAGGATTTTTTATAACTAAAATTATATCCCGAAAATAAAGCTATAATAAATTCGTTAAAAATAAGATTTTTTGAACTGTTTTTGTCTAAAACATAATCGTCATTGAACAGATTAAGAATATTCCAACCATTGTGCCAACGGGTATATTCAAATTTTCCTCCGACATTAAAAACTGAGCGATTTTTAAATACTTTATTATATTTTGCATTAAATGAGGTTATATAATTACTTGAATAGTCTTGTTGCTTATAATCAATAATTTGCGTTGGGATAGCGGCGGCTTCATCACGCCAAAAAGAGTAATTGAATGCTGTTTGTCCATCTTGTTTGTCGGGGGCAAAGTCAATTGAAGTAGTGAAACTTGAGCCAAGCGTATCGGTTTTTCTGTAATACATCAAGGTAAATGTATGTAAAAAATAATCATGCTTTTCGTTTGATTCTCTGTTGATTAAGGAATCAGCAGTCAAATTTTCGCCTGTAATGGTGTATGTATCTAAAATTTTGCTTTTGTTTTGATGTTCCCAATAGAAAGAGTATAAAAATCCCAAACTTGATTTTTCATTGATTTGATAGTCGCCACCAAGCGTTGCAGTAGGCGTAGTAGCCCCAGATGCAGAATTGTTTTTTTTGCGTATTTGCAAGAAGCCTCTATTCTCAAAGCCTTTATCTTCAAACAAAAATGTCCTAATATCACAATTCAGGATAGCATATAGCCGAATTTTTTCAGAATTAAAGAAAAAAGAGGCTTCATAACTTTGGAAAAAAGTTTTATGATACATTAATTTGGCTTCCAAATCACCCGAAAACCCCTTTGTTTGTTTTAAAGTAATATTTACTATCCCATATTTATTTGCCTCTAAACTTGCATCTGGTTTATCTATAATTTCTATTTTTTCAATATTCCTTGCCGAAATAGATTTTAGAAAATTATCCTGTTGTTCGGGCGTAAGATT
The DNA here is from genome assembly GCA_031287215.1 of Bacteroidales bacterium. GTDB lineage: Bacteria > Bacteroidota > Bacteroidia > Bacteroidales > WCHB1-69 > JAGVVH01. Next base: position 1,443 of record JAITTF010000144.1, on the reverse strand, counting down.
TACCGATTTTCCATTTATTAAAATTTGCAGTCCTCCGTTGGCAAATTGAGACACGTTGTCTTTTACAAAAATAACAGGGGCATAATCCAACAGGTCTGATGCAGAACCAAAATCTGCTAAAGGGGTATTCCCTACATTCAAAGTTACTCCATTAGGTTGCATAACGACAGGTGCAATTTCTGCTCTAATTTCAATTTCATTTAATAACAATGCAGATTGCTTTAATTGAACAGTGCCACAATCATAATTCCCGGTGAGGTCTATTTCGTTTAAAATCTGCTCATACAAAAGGGGGATTATCTGTAACTGATACTTTCCTTGTGGAATATTTTCAAAAACAAAAGCACCCTGTTCGTTGGATAGGGTTGCTGCAAACGTAACAGAATCCTGATACAATTTTACTACCGCATTTTTAACCGAAACCGTGTCGCTTTTTAACAGGCCATTAATAGTAAACTGCCCTTGTGCAAATGAAAGCACAAAGAATAGTTGAAAGGTGGATAAGATAAACAGTTTTTTCATGTGTATTTAAATTTATTAATTTAACAAATTATTCGTGATAGATATTGTGATATGGAAATGGCGCATACGGACAATTAGAAGCGGGAAAATCCCAATTTTCGTTTCCATAAGCTGTAAGTACATCGCTCCAACAAACTCCTTGACATTTGCGGCACAAAGAAAATTCCGCACAAGTTTTACAGGGGCTATGAACTGATATTTCGTCCTGTGAAATATTATACAGTTTCAATGCTTTTTCAGATTTCCAAATTTCCGAAATTGAATTTTCTATAATATTTCCTATTATAAATCTTGGATTCCAATAAAGTTCTTCGCAAATAGTAACTTGCCCGTCAGGTAAAATACAAAATTGAGAAATATTACCTGAACAGATAGACCTCTCTTTAAAGTTTTTTGCTTTTTCATCAAAACCTTTTTTATGAGATGCTATTTCTTCATAACCGGCAATATTTATTGAAAATTTATAGTTTTGCCTTATTTCATCCACATAATTTTCAAGACTCTCAATTTCCTTTAATGAGTTTTTAAAATCAATAAAATTCTTTTCGGAACAATATAAAGAAGTTTCACCCGGATTGATTGTAACTTTTTCTATGTTATTATGTTTATTAATCTTGTCTAAGAGTAATTTTATTCCTGATTTTGTACAATTATATTTTGTTGTTACAACGTTAACAGCGATATTTAATCCTATTTCGTCTGTATATTGCAATGTTTCAAACATTTTATCTGAATAATTATCAATCTTCACTCGATTTACTATTTGAGCTTCTTTGTTAATGGCTGTATCAATTGATAATTGTAAATCATTTATTCCCAAATCTTTAATCTTTTTTAAATCATTCTTTGTTAAAGGGATTTTTGTTGAAAGATATGGATAAAAACCATTTTCCAATAATGTTTTTATTAAAATGTCCCAAT
>JAITTF010000099.1 GCA_031287215.1 Bacteroidales bacterium | reverse complement strand
AAAGAGGCTAAAGCGGATGCAGAGAAAACCAAAGCTGCTCGACTACTTTTGCAGCAAAAAAAGGCAGAAATTGAAAAGGTAACGATGGTCCCCATTAAAAAACCACTCCCCAAACCGACTGTAGCCCCTCAAAAGACAAAAACCGTAACAATGAATCAAGAAACATTAAACGATAAAATAAGAGTTGGAGATACTGTTTTAATTACCAATTCACAGACCGTTGGAGAGGTAATAGAATTGAATGGAAATAACATTTCTGTTGCTTTTAAGTCGATCGTTTTTAGAACTACTCTCAAATCTGTAGAAAAAATCAGCCGCAAAGAAGCCAGAGGGGTTAAGAGAAGTTCCGGAGGTAAAATTGACAATCAACTCTTCTCGGATGCCATCAACAAAAAAATAGGGCAATTTAATCAGACTTTAGATATTAGAGGACAGTACGCCGAAGAGGCAATAACTCTGTTGGAGAACTATCTTGACGAGGCTATTTTATTAGGGATTAAAAATGTCTCTATTTTGCATGGCAAAGGCAATGGCATTCTCAGAAAAGTAGTTAGACAATATCTTTTTTCCCGAAGAGAGGTAAAAAATTTTGCCGATGAAGCCATAGAATTAGGAGGAGCAGGAATTACCACGGTTCAAATTAGTTAAAAAACGATAATTAAAAACAGAAAAAAAACAATTTTTTCATAAAATCATGACTTTTGTTTTTTTAACTTATTCATTAACAGTCGTTTAATTTTATATTTTTTATTTACAAAACGGTATTTTTATTAAAAAAAATGTTGTAAATTTGCAACTGTGTATGATAGTTTTCTTTTAACGAAGAAAGCGAGTAGTTGTATAATAGAGAGCATAAACAAACGAATAAAATTAATATTCAAAATTATTTACATAAAATTATTAAGTATGAAAAAACTTTCACTATTTTCAATGGTTTTGTGCTTATTGTTATCAGCAATCAATGCGCAAACATTTGTATCTACGACCCCTTCCAATAAGAATGTCATATTGGAAGAATACACAGGGGTAAATTGTCAATATTGTCCTGATGGGCATAGACTTGCCAATCAGCTTATGGCAACGAATCCTAATCGAGCATGGGCAATAAATATTCACCAAGGTGGATATGCCAACACTATTCCTGATTACCGAACCGATTTTGGAGATGCTTTAGCAAATCAAACAGGACTTGATGGATATCCTGTTGGAACAATCAATCGCCATGTTTTTTCCGGAGGTAAAACTGCCTTAAATCGTGGTGATTGGGCAAGCGCAGCTGCTACTATTTTGGCTCAGCCTTCTCCAGTAAATATCGCAGCTCAGTCAACACTCGATTTTGCTACCCGACAGCTCATTGTTACTGTTGAAGTTTATTACACCGGTAGTTCTGCTGTATCAAGTAATTTTATTAATGTTGCTTTATTACAAAACAACATCTTAGGACCTCAAGTAGGCTCTTCTTACAATCCCTCTCAAATCATCAATGGACAATACAGCCACCAACACATGTTGCGTCATTTATTGACCGGTCAATGGGGTGATGAAGTTACAACAACTACTTCCGGTACTTTTGTTTCTCGTACCTATACCTATTCAATTCCTGCCGCAATAAGAAACGTTCCGGTAGAACTTATTGATCTTGACGTTATCGTTTTTATTACTGAAGGTCATCAAGAGGTCATCACAGGTGCTGAATCTTCTTTATCCGTACTAAATGGCATACCCTATTTTTCGTCAGTTTCTAATATAAGAGCATACGATTGTGACGCCCATTTTGCCGCAACATTAAACAATGTGGGTTGGACAGAACCTATCACTTCTGCCGGTTTTGAATATGTTATTAATGGAGTTTCGACCCCTTATCAATGGACAGGAAATATCGCTGTCAATGAAAGTGCTGATGTTGAATTTCCTCCTGTAGAAGTGCCATTAGGAGTTGCCTCATCTGCTACTATTAATTTGCTCTCTGTTAATGGAACAGCTACAACCGAGCAAAATAGTACGATAAATAAAAATGTTACTTTGATCAGAAAATATGCGGCAACACCACCTCTAACATTAAAACTTGTTACCGACCGATATGCAAGTGAAACTACGTATAAAGTTTTTAATTCAGAAGGAACTGTAATTGATTCCGGTGGTCCTTGGGCTAATTTACCAAATAATGGTACTACGATCCACTTAATTCCTTTAATTATTCCAGAAGCCGGTTGTTTTTCTGTTGAAATATTTGATTCTTATGGAGACGGCATCAACTCTGGTGCAGGTGCAGGATATGTTGATATTTTAGATTCAGCAAACAGAGCTATTGTTCACAGTAACGGAAAATTTGGAACAGGAATAGTTTTCTATTTAGAATGTACTCGCGCAACTCCTCTTTCTGTTGAAACACTCTTGTCTGACAAATTTAATTTATATCCAAATCCTACAACAGGACTTTTGAGAATCGAATCAGAACTTCCGGTTCAAGGGGTAGATGTTTTTAACGTGCAAGGTCAAAAAGTGGCTAATTTTAACAATACTAACGAGTTGGATGTTACTTCTCTCTCTGCAGGTATTTACGTAATTAAAATTAATTCAGGAACTGAAGTTCATACCACTAAATTTGTAAAACAATAAAGGATATATTGTTTTTTTCATTTGTAAAAAAGGAGAATAGTTGCGATAACTCTTCTCCTTTTTAATGATATGCAGATTTATTTTATAAACCCGCTACATTTAATACTTACATACGCATTAATATGCGTCAATCGTATATAATACTGTTATTCTGCGATCAACGTTGCAGGAGTACACTGTGTAATCGTTACGGATACAAAATCGCCAATGTTATGATTGTTTTTTGGGAAAACTACTACCTTATTTTGACTGTTTCTTCCAAATAAATGATCTTCTGAACGTTTGGAAACTCCTTCGACCAAGACTGTAAACGTTTTACCAATATCTTTTTGATTACTTTCTAATGATAATTGTTGTTGTAAATCAAGGACTTCATTAAATCGGCGACTTTTATCCTGCTCCGTTACATCATTTTCAAATTCTTTGGCTGCCTTTGTATTTTCTCTTACCGAATATTTAAACATAAATGCAGAACTATAACCCACTTCTTGCATAATAGAGAGTGTCTCTTGATGGTCTGCTTCCTTTTCTCCACAAAAACCAATAATTAGGTCGGTAGTGATAGAACAATCCTGAATTTTAGCCTTAATCGTTTTTATTCTTTCTAAATAATATTCACGCGTATAAACTCGGTTCATTTTCCGTAACATATTATTACTGCCTGTTTGAACGGGAAGATGAATATGTTTGCAAACATGATCATATTTTGCAATCACATCAATCAAATCATCGGAAATATCTTTAGGATGTGAAGTAGCAAAACGGATCCAGATATTGGGAAATTTTTGGGCGATTAACTCTATTAATTGGGCAAAATAGATCTCTTTTCCATGGTCATTCCATCGGTAAGAATTTACATTTTGTCCTAACAACGTAATATCCTTATACCCTTTTTGTTGCAATATTTCAGCTTCTTGAAGGATGGTTTCAGGGTCGCGGCTTCTTTCTCGACCTCTTGTATAGGGAACTACACAATAAGAACAAAAATTATTGCACCCTCTCATGATGGAGATAAATGCTGAAACATGGTTGGAATCATATCTCACAGGGACAATATCGTCGTAAGTTTCCTCTTTTGAAAGGAGTACATTTACGCCATGTTTTCCTATGGTAGCCTCTTCTATCAGTTGCGGTAAGGTTCTGTAGGCATCAGGACCGACAATGATGTCGAGCGTGGCTTCTTCGTTGAGCAATTGTTCTTTCAAACGTTCTGCCATACAACCTAAAAGTCCTACAATCAGATAGGGATTTCGTTTTTTTAGCGCATTCAATTCTCTTAATCTTTTTCTTATGCGTTGTTCGGCGTGCTCTCTTACCGAGCAGGTGTTAATTAAGAAGAGGTCAGCCTCATTCATTTCGGTAGTAACTTGATATTGTTCTGACAGGATTGACACAACAATTTCACTATCAACAATATTCATCTGACAACCATAGGTTTCTATGTATAGTTTTTTCTTCATTTCAGCAATTATAAATTTAAAAATTAAAACAATTCCGGATGGTCGGGAAGTTTATATTTGCCGAGATGCAAATAGGTTGCTTCCGTAGCTTCACGACCACGTGGAGTACGTGTAAGATAACCTTCTTGAATTAAAAAAGGTTCATATACCTCTTCAATAGTGCCGGCATCTTCGCCTACAGCAGTAGCAATCGTAGTAAGCCCCACAGGACCGCCCTTAAATTTATCAATAATAGTAGATAGAATTTTATTATCCATCTCATCTAAGCCATGTTTATCTACATTAAGAGCTGCTAGGGCAATTTGCGTAATATCATAATCTATAGTTCCATTTCCTTTAATTTGGGCAAAATCGCGAACTCGGCGGAGCAAAAGGTTAGCAATACGTGGGGTTCCACGACTACGGCGAGCAATTTCACCTGCTGCGTTAGGAGTAATTTCTATTTTTAAGATGCCTGCCGCTCTTTTAATAATTTTAGAAAGTGTTTCCGCATCATAATATTGAAGTCTCAAATTAATACCAAATCGCGATCGTAGGGGAGCTGTGAGTAGCCCCGAACGGGTAGTAGCTCCTACCAGCGTAAAAGGATTAAGTGAAATTTGTACGCTACGGGCATTAGGACCCGAATCTATCATAATGTCGATTTTATAATCTTCCATGGCAGAATAGAGGTACTCTTCTACTACCGGAGAAAGTCGGTGAATTTCATCAATAAAGAGCACGTCATTAGGCTCTAAATTGGTAAGCAATCCCGCTAATTCGCCGGGTTTGTCTATAACAGGACCGGAAGTAACCTTCATCCCGACACCCATTTCGTTGGCGATAATGTGTGATAGGGTAGTCTTTCCTAACCCCGGAGGACCATGCAGTAAAACGTGGTCAAGAGCTTCTTTTCGCACTTTAGCCGCTTGTACAAAGATAATAATATTGTCTATGACCTGTTGTTGTCCATAAAAGTTATCAAAATCACCGGGTCGAATAGCTTGTTCAAATTCACTTTCAGCACTCGAAAGACGGCTTTTTGATGGATTTAGATTTTCATTCATAGCAAGACCTACTTTTTATTTTTGTCAAGAAATTGGAGTGCTTTCAATGCTGTTTCATAATTAGGATCAACAGACAAGCATTGTTGAAAATCTTGGCGTGCCTTATCATATTCTTTCATTTCTATAAAAACATTTCCTCTATTGGCTAATGCCGGAAGAAAAGTAGGTTTTATTTGCAAAATTCTGTCAAAATAGACAATGGCTTCTTCATAGCGATTTTGAAGTACGAAACGAATAAACCCTAAATTGTTTAATGCTCCAATATGATTAGGATCAATTTGTAATACAATATTATACGTTTCTTCTGCGGGGTCAATTTCTCCAAGATCTTGGTATAGTTTTGCTAAATTGTAATTGATTTCAAGATTGTTGGGTTCCACCTTCAAGGCATTATGATAGTATTGGATGGCAATGGGATTTAGTTGCTGTTGGTAATAGTAGCCAATTTCTAAGTAGGCCCTTACAGAAGAGGCATCCTGGTCAATGGTGAGTTGTAGCATTCTCAAGTAGCCGGTAGTATCTCCGTTGGCTTTACAACAAAACGCTCTTATCAGTTGGGCACGAGGATTATGAGGCTGCAGATTGATGGCTTCTTGCAGTGTACTTTCTGCTTCTGCAATTTGACCAAGGTGAAAATATAACTCCGCCAATTTTAGTCTAACCTCATTGCTTTTAGGGTCAATAGAGATGGCTTTTTGTAGAGTCTCTTCCGTTAAATCGGTCTCTTTTTGAGCAAAATAGAGGTCGGCTAATAAAATATAAAAACTAACCTCATCATTTTTTAGTTCGATAGCTTTCTGAATATCTTGCAAACCTTCTTCAGCTTGTCTATTTTGGTAATAATATTTAGCCCTCAGATAATAGTTGTTGGCATCTTTGGGATGTTTGTCAATTTGAATGCTCAATTTCGCCAATTCTTCCGGAAAACCCTTGTATTTATTACCATGGTTGCACGAAAAAGCGACCATCAAAAGAATTGAAAATATTGCTAAAAAGAGTTTTTTTCTATAAAAATTCATAGTTAATTATATGATTTGTTTATTCTTTAATGCTATTGAACCAAATTAAGAACAAAATTGTTTTTAATTACTATTGAACGACAAAAATAGTGAAAAAAATTGAATAAAAAAAGGGTTGTTCAAATATGGTTGGATTTGATTTTTTTTCAAAATAAAAATAGTATTTTTTCAAAATGTTCTCATAAAAGTCTCCTTACAGACGATGATAGAGATTTTTTCAGAAATTTGTTTGAATTTATTGCTTTCCCTGTTTAAAACTGCTTAAGAATAATAAAATATTTTTTGTATTTTTGTAATCTTCAAAATAGAAGATATTTATTTTAAATACAAATGATGAAAATACAAATTTATCTGTTTTTATTCTTGCTGACAGGCTCTTTTTTTGTCTCCTGTAAAGAGAAAATTGAACATGAAACTGATTATACTCAGTTCGTTAATCCTTTTGTAGGTACCGATTTTCATGGTCATACTTTTCCTGGAGCAATAGCACCGTTTGGCATGATTCAAGTGAGCCCCGATTCCCGATTAGAGGGTTGGGATGGTTGCTCAGCATATCACTATTCAGATTCTCTGATTTATGGGTTTAGTCATACCCATCTGAGTGGCACCGGTTGTTCGGACTATGGAGATGTCTTATTAATGCCCTTCAACAGCACTCCTTCCGTGATCAATACCGAATACGCAAGACCTTTTTCTCATGACCATGAAAATGCCTCTCCGGGATACTATTCGGTTCTCCTTAACCCTGCTAAACCAAACGATAGTATAAATTCTGATATTCTCGTCGAATTAACCTCCTCTACAAGAGTTGCTTTACATCGTTATACTTTTGAAAAAGGAGTTGGCAAAAAAGGAGTTATTATTGATCTACAACATCGAGACGAAGTACTGGCAAGTACAATCGTTTTTAATAAAGAAAACAATAATATTTATGGTATTAGAAAATCAGCCGCCTGGAATCCTCACCAACAATTGGCTTTTTCATTTCTTTTTTCTCAACCTATAGAAAAAGTGGTTTTTTATAAAGATAATTATACTTGGAATAGTCCCGATAAAATAGAGGGTTTAAATTGTAAGGCTGTGCTCTATTTTAACGATACCGTAACTTCTATTGTAGTAAAAGCAGCTATTTCTGCTAATACTTCCGAAGAAAATGCAGCTCTTAAAAACCATGAAGAGGTTGCCGGTTTTGACTTTGATAAGGTAAGAAATGAAACTAATAGGCTGTGGAATAGAGAATTAGGAAAAATAGAGGTCTTCTCTCCTGATGTAGAAAAGAAAAAAGTTTTTTATACGGCTATGTATCATGCTTTTATAGCTCCCAATCTTTTTACTGACATCAATGGAGACTATCTGGGTCATGATGGAAAACTACACCATACCGAAGGAGAAGATATCTATACAGTCTTCTCTTTATGGGATACTTATCGCGCTTTGCATCCACTTTTGAATATTATTGACCAGAATAGAAGTAAAGATTTTATTTATACTTTTATGAAAAATTACGAACAAGGTGGCATGTTACCTGTTTGGGAATTAGCAGGGTATGAAACTTGGTGTATGATTGGTTATCATTCAGTGCCGGTTATTTATGATGCGTATCAAAAGGGATTTGTTACTCATAACTCAGAACAACTACTCAAAGCCATGATTCATAGTGCCAAATTAAACAAATTAGGTCGCCCGGAATATGCTAAATATGGCTATATTCCCGGAGATATGGAGCATGAGGATGTCTCTAAAACGCTGGAATACGCATACGATGACTGGTGTATCACCCAATTTGCGAAAACTATAGGCAATCATAGCGTTTATAAATCTTTTGCTGAAAGAGCACAATATTGGAAAAATATCATGGATAAGAATGGCTTTATGCATACAGTTACCAACGGTGCCTATATCAATACTTTCAATCCTACTGAAATCAACAATCATATCACAGAAGGCAATTCTTGGCAGTACTCTACTTATGTACCTCATGATTTTAATACTTGGATAGATTTTATAGGAGGTGCTCAAAATGCTAACGATTTTTTAGACTCTCTATTTTATACCTCCTCCAATACTACGGGCAGACAACAGGTGGATGTTACCGGTTTAATTGGACAATATGCACACGGAAACGAACCCAGTCATCATGCGGCTTACCTCTACAATTATGTTGGTAAAGCCTATAAGACACAGTTGATGGTTAGAAAAATCATGAAAGAACTTTATACCTCCAAACCGGATGGACTATGCGGAAATGAGGATTGTGGGCAAATGTCTGCATGGTATATTTTTAGTGCTATGGGATTTTATCCGGTTTGTCCAGGTGATAATCAATATATTATGGGCTCGCCAATTTTTGACCGAGTAATCATTCACCTTGAAAACGGAAAAGATTTTACTGTTGAATGTAAAAATCAAAGTGATAAGAATATATACATCAAATCAGCCAATCTGAACGGAAGAAGTTACAACAAATCATTCATAAACTACGATGATATTAAAAATGGCGGTACTTTAAAGTTGTTGATGAGTAGCACTCCCAATAAATATTTTGGAAAAAACCCTAAAGACAGACCTGTTAGTAAAATGAAAGAAGAACCTATTGTGATCAATCCTACAGTTACCCCATCGAAAATGATGTTTATAGATACTGTTGAAGTCTCTTTATCGGTGATTCACGGTGCTGCGGTTGAAATATTCTATACTTTGGATGGGACATTACCCTCCAAACTATCCAAAAAATACATTACCCCTATCACACTCTCTTCCAGCTGTATTGTTCGCTCGGTAGCTTATAATCCCAACAATGGTTTGTATAGCAAAGTAACCGATTCTAAATTTATTAAAAGTAATAAAGACAAAAAAATAGAGATCAAGTCGCATTGCAGTTCCATGTACACTGCGGGAGGAGCTGATGCGCTGATTGACAATCTTCGTGGCAAAAAGCATTTTAGTCTGGGAGGATGGCAAGGCTATCAAGGAGAAGACTTTGAAGCTGTTGTGGATTTAGGTAAAACAAAAGAACTTACTCTATTGGGTGCCGGCTTTTTGCAGGCTATCCGTTCTTGGATCGTTTTCCCAACTTCAGTAAGCTTTGACATTTCGGAAGATGGAGTTCTTTACAAGAATTATGGTGTTTATAAAAACACATTTCCTGTTCGCAACGAGGAAGAAATCATACAAGATTTTACCGTTAGTAAATCTGATAAAGCTCGCTATATCAGGATTAAAGCAAAGAATTTTGGTAAATTACCCGAGTGGCATCTCGGTGCCGGTGGAGAGGCTTTCATTTTTATTGATGAAATATTAATCAATACTAAAGAAGAATAAGATTTCATGAAAAGACTTTTTATAGCCTCTACCATCACTTTTGATGCCCAGACCAAACAGTTCATCGCCAATTTACAGAGAAATTTAGCCTATAATAAAATTGTGTGGGTCAAAGAGGATGTTGTGCATCTCACCTTACGGTTTTTAGGGCAAACTCCTGATTTAGAGATTCCCAAAATTAAAGAGATAATGGACCTTGCTACTCAACCTTTTTCTCCTTTTACGATGCAATTGGATCAATTGGGTGTATTTGGTTCTCGATACAGTCCGCAAGTAGTTTGGTTAGGGTTTCATGCTTTTGAAACCTATTTACAACTCTTTAAAGCGATTGAAGAGCCTCTGATTGAGTCCGGTTTTCAACCCGCTTACGGCAATTTTGTTCCCCATATTACCTTGGGAAGAATCAAAAACATTATTGACAAACCCTTTTTTTGGAAATGGATAGAACAGCATACAAATTCAGTCAGTCAGTCTATTACAATTAATAAAATTACACTTTTTCAAAGTAAACTTACCAACGAAGGACCTATTTATAAGTCGTTGCATAGTGTGTCTTTGAAAGGATTATGAGGATTGTGTTGCTAAAAAAACTAATTTATTTTATGTAATCACTACAAAAAAACTTTTTTTAGTTATATAAGTATTATAATTATGAATTTTTTTTGTAACCTTGCAAAAATTTTCGATGATTTTTCATTAGAGTTTAATGCACCTCTGCTCTGACAAAAAATCAAAATATAAAAAAGTAATTTTTAGAGGTACCCCATAACAAAACCCAAATGAGTATATGATGAAAAATACCGTCAAAAAAAATCAAAATTCTGCAATTCCTGCAACCAAAAATAAAGCGCGTCGGCGCTATCCCTAAATTCATTTAAATTCCTGTTTGGAACATCTGTTTTTGCGTTGATGATGGCTTTGGCGGGATGCGAAAAAGAACAGATAGACAATCCTAAACCGCCGGTCAATCCGGGCGACACCACAATCGTTGTCCCTCCGACGGATACTATTCCAACTATTCCAACAGATACAATACCGGTGATTCCGCCAAAACCAGTTGTGGAGGGTCGTGCGAGTCAAGTCCCGCAATCGACGTTGTATCAACAATACAGCAGAGCTTTGACTTATTTTTGGAATGAAAATGATTGGGAGCATCGCACCCTTAACCAAGACACTGTTTTTAGACTTATTTTGGATAGGGATTTGGCACTACAAAGCTCTTATATTGTATGTGCTTTAATAGAAATTATGGATTCAATCCGCGGGCGTGGCGGGCAAATTGTAGCAGAGCCGGCTTATGGTATTTTGGCAAGAGAGATACATGGACCAGTTTATATTTCTAATCTGAGCTATAATGAA
>JAITTF010000094.1 GCA_031287215.1 Bacteroidales bacterium | reverse complement strand
AACATGCGGCTGAAATTTACAACGCCCTGAAATTTAAACAAAAACCTGCCTTCCTGAAAACAAAATCCGTAGTCCCCCATAGCGGATAACTCATGATCGATATCTTGTTGAATACAAGATAATTACAAAATTAAAGGGGACAAGTTGGGTTAATAAGCCTAAAGGCGGCATAATGATGTCATTTACTAAAGAGGTAACAATTTTTCTAAAGCACCACCAATAACAACACCCACCGCCATATCCATCACATTCCCACGAATGGCGACTGTTTTAAATTCTTGAATAAAGCCCATAATATTTTATTTTTCTGTCTTTTTTCTGTCAGTATAATGAGTATGAAGCAATTCGTGAGCCAGATGACTATTAGGTGCTCCTAAGTACTCTTTGTAAACTGCAGCTACTTCGGGATTGTCATGAGATTTGCGGAGTACCATGCCAGAATCTTCTTCGTAGATTGCTTTATTACGTTTCATACGGATTTCAGGATTTGTAGGTATAGGTTGACCTCCACCTCCCAGACAGCCGCCAGGGCATGCCATAATTTCTATAAAATGGTAGGCAGCCTCGCCGGAAGCAACCAATTGCATCACTTTTTTAGCATTTACTAAGCCATGAGCAATAGCAGTTTTTAGTGTAGCTCCTTCCAAAAAGCTCCATTCAGGTAGTGTACCTTCAATCTTCACATCTACCTCTTTAACGCCATCCATACCTCTTACCGGCAAGATGTTGAGATTTTCAAATGGCACTTCTCTGCCGGTAACGATTTCGTAAGCAGTACGAAGAGCGGCTTCCATTACACCGCCACTGGCACCAAAGATGACGGCAGCACCGGTAGAATCTCCCATAATAGTATCAAATTTCTCCTCTTCTAAGATGTTAAAATCTAAACCGGCTTGTTTAATCATGACTGCCAACTCTCTGGTGGTCAATACATAATCAACATCCTGATAGCCACTACTTCTCATTTCAGGACGATTAGCCTCAAATTTCTTTGCCGTACAAGGCATAATAGATACGGAAACTATGTCAGCAGGATTTATGCCTTTCTTTTTAGGATAATAGGTTTTTGCTAAGGCACCAAACATCTGTTGTGGTGATTTACAGGTAGATAGATTTGGTAAGAGTTGTGGAAATTGATGTTCTAAGAATTTGATCCAGCCCGGCGAACAGGAGGTCATCATAGGCAACTTCACGGAAGGGTCTTTATCCACTAACGTTTTTTTCAAACGAGTCAATAATTCAGTACCCTCTTCCATAATAGTCAAGTCGGCACTAAAATCGGTATCTAAAACGGCATCAAAACCCAATTTTTTAAGGGCTGCAACCATTTTTCCGGTAACAATAGTGCCGTGGTCTATGCCTAAATCTTCACCAAGTGCAATTCTTACTGCCGGAGCGGTTTGCACTACTACGTGTTTATTAGGATTGTAGATAGCTTCCCAAACATCATCAAGATAGTTATTTTCTACCAAAGCACCTACAGGACAACGATTTACACATTGACCACAATTAGTACAGATCACATCGAACATGGGTTTTTCGGCAAAAGTAGAAATTTTCATCTTTTCACCTCTATAAGCTACAGAGAGTGCGCTTACCGATTGCAACTCTTCGCAAGTTCTCACACATCGTTGACAGCGAATACATTTGCTATCATCTTTAATGATCGAAGGAGAATAATTATCAATAGTATAATGATGATAAGGTACTAAATCTATCAACTGATTTTTAGTAATTTTGTACTCTGCGGAAAGGGATTGCAGTTCGCAATCTGTATTCTTATAACAGGTAGTACACTCAGAGTTGTGTTCTGAGAGCAGGAGTTCGAGCATTGCTTTGCGGGCGGTTCTCACTCTAAGGGAATTAGTATGGATCACCATACCCTCGGCAGCTGGCGTAGCACAAGCGGCAATGAGGTTGCGAGAGCCCTCTTGTTCAACAACACATACTCTGCAATTACCTGCGATACATAAATCGGGGTGATAACAGAGGGTTGGAATTTTTATATTAAGGGATTTTGCTGCATTGAGGATCGTAGTACCGTAATCAACGGAAACTTTAATATTATCTATGGTTAACTTTATTTGTGTGTTCATTTTTCTTTTTTTTAAGATTATTCTGTTTATTTCTAACTAAATAACTACAAAATTATTCTGTTTATTTGTAATTGATTAATAGATCATCTCTTCAACAAAGTTACCAATGATAGAAGAGCAGGGATTAGCCACTGACTGACCTAAACCACACTTAGAGGTAGTTTTCATGGCGTCTGTCAGTTTGAGCAGGACGTTAAGATAGTCAGCATCTTTTTTTCCGGATTTAACGGCTTCAATACCCTTAACTAATTGTTGACACCCTACGCGGCAAGGGGTACATTGTCCGCAAGACTCATCAGCAAAAAATTCCAAATAATTTAAGAGCACATTATACATAGAACGGGAACTATTAAAAAGCATCATAGAACCGCCGGTAGGGATACCTTCAAAACCGATGATCGTTTCAGCAAAATGTTTTCGGGGTACACAGAATCCGGAGGCACCACCAACTTGCACAGCTTTAGTATCGCCATCACCAAATTCATCTACAAAATCGGAGAGTTTCATCCCCATCTCCAGCTCATAGACTCCCGGTTTTAGGGTATCTCCCGATATGGAGAATACTTTTGAACCTCTTGAGTCTTGAGTACCTAATTTTTTGAAGCACTCAACGCCATATTTTTGGATCATGGCAACGTCAACAAAAGTTTCAACGTTATTGATGACCGTAGGTTTATTTCTAAAACCTTCTGCTACCGGATAGGGAGGTTTGTTGCGTGATTCGCCGCGTTTACCTTCCATAGATTCTATCAGAGCCGTCTCTTCGCCGCACACGTATGCGCCGCTACCACGGCGAATAGAGATAGCAAAATCATAGCCTAAATCTTTGATTTTAGCATTAAACCAAGTCAGTATTGCATTCAATTTAGGTACCATAAAGAGATACTCACCTCGCAGGTAGAGGTATCCCTCTTTAGCGCCGATTACATGCCCACAAATTGCCATTCCGGCAAATACTTTTTCAGGTACTTTGAGCAGGATATCGCGATCTTTAAAAGTGCCCGGTTCGCCTTCATCGGCATTACAAACCACATATTTTTCACTTACAGGGTTCATAGAGCAGAATTTCCATTTAAGACCAGTAGGGAAGCCTGCACCTCCACGACCTTTTAAGCCCGATTCTATGATTTCATCAATGATTTCGTCAGCTTCTTTTTTTATAATAGTTTCTAATATCGGCAATTTGCCGCTATCTTTATGTCCACATTCTCCAAAAATAACATCAGTTTTTTTAAGGTTTCTATTTGTAATATCAATCATAATCTTATTTTTAATATGTTAGTTTCTATTTTAATTTTGTTGTAATTCATTAATGATAGAAATAACCTTTTCCGGTGTAAGATTGGTGTAAGGCATTTCATTAATAAGCATAGAAGGTTCCTCGTCAGACCAACCTATATCGTTGGTTTCCAGGAGTGTAAACATATTATCGGGAGTAGTTTCTCCCATTTTGATTTTCAATCTATTTTCAAGAGCTTTTTGGATCTCTTTTTTGCCTTTCATTTCGGCGATAATAGATTTGCATATCCTTATGACGTACTTACCCCTATTCTCTACATCTAAGAAAGTGTAGAAGGTAGCAGTGCCATATACCTGAGCCGGTGAAATGTCCAATTGTAAGGCTATTTCATTCATCATAACTTCAGATAGAAAACGCTTTTCTTCAATTACTGTTTGCAAAATGGGCATTAATACTTCTCGATGCGTGCCATGTTTGTCAACCAGTTTTTTTACAAATAAGAATTCTTCAGTCATTGGGTTTGTTTTTGGTTGTTGATTTATTTTTATTTTAAATATTGTGCAAATATTATTTTCGTCAAAAATTAGTTCAATAATTTGTAGAGAATAGCCTTTTTTAGCAGGTTAATTCATTTTTTATTTAATTATACAAATTCACTGCAAAAGTACATTAAATTTTTTAAAAATACTATAGTGATAAATGTATAAAATAATATTTTTTTTCATCGTGACAAATCTTTGTTTTTTAATAATAATATTAAAACAAACATCACTTCATGACCGTAAAAACCTTTGTTTGAATTATTAAAATATTTTTCTTGTTTGAATTTATTTTATTGATACAGAATATAATTTTTTTATTTTTTCTTCGTTATTATTTTTAAATCAAAATCTTAAATATTATGAGTACTTTTAAAAACAAAAAGGTTCTTATTACCGGAGCGGCTTCTGGAATTGGAAAAATAATGTGCCGATTAGCACTCGAAAAAGGGGCTAATATAGTCATGATAGACATCAATAAAGAGGCATTAGAACGGGTAAAAACCGAATTTTCTTCTCTTGGGCAGTTGTATGCTTATCCTGTAGATGTATCAGATCTCACCCAAATAACTCAAATGGCGGATACTGTAAAAAAGGAAGTTGGTAAAATCGACATCCTGATCAATAATGCAGGAATAGTTGTTGGTAAGTATTTTAACGAACATTCTCTCGAACAGATAGAAAAAACTATGGCAGTCAATAGTTTAGCTCCACAGTATATTACCCACTTTTTTTTACAAGAAATGATCGACCACAATGAAGGGCATATTTGCACCATTTCTTCTATGGCAGGTTTGATTTCTAATCCTAAAATGGCAGTCTATGTAGCCAGTAAATGGGCAGCTGCCGGCTGGTCGGATAGTCTGCGCCTCGAGATGAAACAACTCCACAAAAAAGTGAAAATTACAACCATTCTCCCTTACTATATTAATACAGGAATGTTTGATGGTGTAAAATCATTAATCCCAATTCTTGAACCGGAAAAAACAGCTAAAAAAATTATCCGAGCGATAGAAAAAGAGAAAATTTATCTCGGTATGCCTTGGGGATTTAATTTTGTGAGAACCATGCAAGGATTGTTACCGATCCGTCTGTTTGACCTTATTGTGGGAAAGTGGATGGGTGTTTATACTACAATGAATCATTTTACAGGACATCAAAATAAATAATTTATCATGATAAATAGCACAAAAAAACATATTACTACATTGGTAGCAAATCAACGACAGTTTTTTGCAACTCATCAAACTAAAAATGTAAATTTTAGAATCCAACAATTAAAAAAATTTAAGTCCATCATCTATCAATATGAACAACAGTTGTATGATGCCTTATGGACAGATTTGCATAAATGTCCGCAGGAGGCTTTTATGACCGAAATAAGTATTGTAATCTCCGAAATTGACAATCATATCAAACATCTTAAAAAATGGGCAAAACCTCATCACGTAACTTCTCCTATGGCTTTAATGCCCTCAAAGAGTAAGATTATCTACGAGCCATTAGGAGTAGCTTTGATTATTGCACCTTGGAATTATCCATTCCAATTGCTGATGAACTCTTTAGTCGGGGCTATATCTGCCGGATGTTGTGCTGTACTGAAAGCATCTCCCTATACCGAAGCTACAGCTCAAGTGATGGAAAATATGGTTTCCTATTGTTTTCCCCCTGAATATGTAGGCTTTACGCAAGGAAATAGAGAGGTGAACCAAATGCTGTTGGAGGAACATTTTGATGTAATAATGTTTACCGGAAGCCCTGACTTAGGAAAAATCGTCATGAATGCCGCCTCTAAATACCTAACGCCTACCATTCTTGAACTTGGCGGCAAAAGTCCCTGTATTGTAGATAAAGATACCAATATTGCTATTGCTGCCCAACGGATTGCATGGGGAAAAACCATCAATGCCGGTCAAACGTGCATTGCTCCTGACTATCTGTTTGTTCACCAGTCTGTAAAACAAGATTTTATAGACTGTTTTAAAAATGTGATTCGAAAAATGTACGGAGAAGATTGCCAAAAATCACCTCATTACACCCGCATCGTTAATGATAAGGCTGTAGAAAGACTTCAACAATTAATGAAAGACGGTAATATCGTATTTGGTGGAGAAACGGATGAAAAAGAGAGATATATAGCTCCTACGCTCATCGACAATGTAAAGCCTGATTTTCCAATTATGCAAGAAGAGATTTTTGGTCCTCTTTTGCCGATGATGACTTTCTGTGATATCAATGAAGTATTAAACTATGTAAACCTCCACGAAAAGCCACTTGCTTTTTACTATTTTGGGAAAAATAGCAAAGAGGTGCTTTACAAAACTACTTCAGGAGGTGCTTGTGTCAATGACACACTGATGCACATTGTAAATCATCATCTTCCTTTTGGAGGTGTAGGCAATAGCGGAATGGGTAAATACCATGGTATAGAGAGTTTTATGGCTTTCAGCAACAAACGGGCTGTCGTTTGTAGCCCCACATGGATAGATATGACCATCAAATATGCGCCCTACAAAAGTTATCAAATAGTGAAAAAGTTGATGTGATTTTTTTTAATAAAGAAAAAAAATCGAGAGCGTTACAAATCTCTTTTTTCTTTAAAAAAATTCTTCAACAGCACTATAGATTCTGCGGCAAGAAGTGCAGAAGTAACTTTAGTTTTTTTATGTAAAATATTTTCGGACAGCATTGTAAATCCTTTTCTGGGGTCAGGAGCACCATAAATTAATCTTCCCATTTGAGACCAAGCGATAGCTCCGGCACACATGATACAAGGTTCTAAAGTAACATATAGAGCACATTCTGTCAGATATTTATTTCCCAAGAAATCCGCTGCTGCAGTAATGGCTTGAATTTCGGCATGTGCTGTTACATCGTTGAGAGTTTGTGTTAGGTTATGGGTGCAGGCAATAATTTGACCATTTGAAACAATGATGGCTCCAACAGGTACTTCGCCTTCAATAAAAGCCTCCTCAGCCTCTTTTAAAGCGATTTTCATATAGTCAATATCACTCATTGTGAATCAATTATGTTTTAATAAATCAAAAATAGTTTTTACAGGATTAAAAGTTTCTAAAGGGACTTCAATAAAAAAGGTATTCCAAAATGCCATAGAGCCGTTCCACAGCCCTGGCAACTCCATTGCTTTTAATTGACGACCTTGATATGATTTTTCAGAAATAAATCCGGTATAAGGATCTATAAATTGTTCTAAATCAAAGTGTTTTCCTTTAAAGTCTTTTACATAACAGACTAAATCTACCGGATTAAAATGGGTTGACAGATCCACAATAGCTCTTTTCTCCGGATTTTTCAGATCTATTTGTGCTGATTCCACAATTTGAAGCGAATAGTCGTTGTTGGCATTCTTGACAATAAAAGGACCTCCTCCCGGTTCTCCTTCATTTTTGACCATTCCACAAACCCGTAAAGGGCGGTTTAATAAGTTAAATAACAAATCTATAGATACTTTTACAGCAACTTCTTGACAAAAAGTAGTATTTAAAAACTGAATAATTTCAGCTTGAAGAGAAGCTCCCTCCCCTTGTTCTATGTGGGTTAGATAATAATCTATTTTTTCTTTTAGAGAGATTAATATTACTGCAAGTAATTTTTTATAATTCAACGTTCTACAAAACTGTTGTTCGGAAGAGACGTTGTCAATATTTTTAATAAAAACAATATCAGCATCAATATTTTGTAAATTTTTGATGAGCGCACCATGTCCTCCTTGTCGGAACAACAAAAGAGCGTTTTCGTCTCTAAAGGGTTCATTCCGGAGTGTTGCGGCTAAAGTATCCGTAGCCTGCGATTGAATAGAGGTTGAAATGTCAAAGCTGACATTGAATCTCTTTTCATGAATCGGAATTAATTGGTTAAGAGTATTTTTAAATAAATTGACATGTGCCGGAGAGAGTGTAAAATGAAGTCGACATATACCGTCTCCATTATTGCCATACATGGCGGCTTCCACTAAATGTTCCTCTAAAGCCAGTCGGTTATGATCGTCATATCTATGAAATTGAATTAATGCTTTGGGAAGATTTTTATAATTGAGCCCTTTTTCATTTAAGATAAAATCAATAATGAGCTTGTAGTTCAATTTTTTAGACTCTTCTTCCAAATGATACCCATTTTGAAGCATTGTTTTCTGCAAATCTTCATAAAAAGCAAATTTTTGTAATTTAGAGATAAAATCTGCCCCTTTTTGGTCATCGTTATTATCCATAATTTCAAAAAGTTCTTTAAACATTCTGGAGGCAGCACCTGATGCTGGTACAAATTTAACTATTTTACGCTCTTTAAGAAGATGCTGATAATTCAAAGTTATATTTAACACCTCCTCTTCCGAAAAGCGATGAATGCCGTTCTGGAGGGTCGCCGGTTTTACAATATTCATAAAATCAAAACCAGAAGTATAATAGGAGAACCTTTCTATAACCTCTTCAACGTTACTTCCTCTTTGTTCTATTTGCTGTAAGTCTTTTTTGTTCAAAGTTATTTTCATAGGACAAAAATACAAAAAAAATCTCAATTATGAAATATTATTTTTAAGGCATTTTTTTTGTACTTTTGCAAACTCAATCTTTTGCTAAAAAATTGGCATTTAAGGCTGTTGTTAAGGTTCTGTAGTTCAATGGATAGAACGAAAGTTTCCTAAACTTTAAATTCGGGTTCGATTCCCGGCAGGACTACATTCTATTAATAAAAATTATGAACGTATTAAGTAATATTACACCCATTAATGCTACGGGAGAAAAGATTTTTTCTATTGTTACAAATTGTAATAATTTTGAAAAAATTGCCGCTTCGATAGTACAAAATTGGCATAGTGAAGAGACTTTTTGCAGTTTTACGTTGCAAGGTATAGTCAATGTAACCCTCCGAATTAAAGAGATTACGAACTATTCAAAAATTGTTTATCAGATAGAAAACAATCATCAAATTCCTGCTACTATTACTCTTTCTTTAGAAGAGAATCAGAATCTCAACAACTTACAAATAGCGGCAGCCATGGAGGTTCCTATGTTATTGTCGGGAATGGTAAAAAAACCTTTAGAAAATTTCGTAGCAGTTTTGGCAGAAGGCATTAAAAAAGAGGCTGAAAAATAGTCTGTTTTTTTTATACTCTTTTCTCGCAGAGTAACGATCTGAAAATAGTGTAGTAGCTACAACATTGATATTGTCTGGAGCGGGGCAAATTAGAGCAACATCCACAATGTAGGCAATCATGATATTTTCTTATTTAAAAAAAGTGGATATTCTTAAAAATGAGGCATTACGATGGAGCAAATAAAACACGAATAGAATACAAGTCCATTATACATTCACCAAAAGTGATTGAATGATAAAACGATAAAGCTCTCTTTGCCATCCTCCTTCGGAATGGTCTAAATAGTGATTATGCCATAATAACGTTAATTCTCCGTGGTGCAATTTAGTTTGATGTAAAAGGGTAAGACTTTTTTCGGCTGCTTCCTCAAAGGAGAGATTCATATAATCGGGGCGGTCTAAAGTACAATCCATGATCATTAACGGATGCAGTTTTAGTTTTGAAACTTTTTGATCTGCCGGATTAATCCAAAGAACAGGACGGCAACATCCTAATCTAAAACCTACTGCATCTGCAAAACCCATAGTAAAATCGTCTGTAATACCTATTTTTTCTAAAACAGAAAAATCTTCAGGTTCTCTACAGCTCAAGAAGTGGTGTCTGTTGCTTGTAATGGTAGTTCCGGCAGCATATTCTAACTGCTCTTTTTCTTGAAAAATCAATTGAGGTTCCTCTCCAGCCCCATAACTGCTATGCAACCCAATTTCTATATTATTGCTTTTACAAAAGTCAAAAAGAAACTTTATATCTTCAGAAAAGAGAGAGTAATAGGGTTTATCCTGACGTGCTTGTCCTTTTGATTTAAAAAAATAGATCTCCTTAATTTTGTTTTTTGGCAAAGAGGCATTCTTTTTGTGTAGCCAATCAAAAGTGAATGCCGGATCTTTGGTTCTGTCTAAAAAGAACGTTTGGATTGCGTTAAAAGGTTTTGTTATTGATAATAGACTTTTTGCTAAGCCTTTAATGCTTCTAAAATAGTAGGGAATATCAATATCTATAGTAAAATTAATGTTTTCTATTTTTTCTTCCGGTTCTTTTAAATCAAAACCCAATAATCTTAACCAGTGGCGCAGTAATTTTCCATATTCATCTACAACAGGTCTTTCGAGGAAATGCGCTCTATAAGCAAGAGAATCGTGGGCACAAAAACGTCCATGAAAATCTCGGGACTCCCTATTTACATACTCTTCATACCGTGAAATAAGAAAAAAAGAAGAAGCAATAATATCGGCTTTTACAATTATTTGATTTTCAGAGATTGTTACCTCAGGAACGCCAAATAATAACGGAATATTTTCTATTTCTTGCAGCGGTAATTCCGGCAAAGAGTGTGTTGTTCCATAATTTTTTCCCTCAAAAAAACCGGAAGGAACAATGATTAATTTGTATTGATGGAATAGCGCAGGATCGTTACAATAACCGATAGCAGAGATTATGTTTTCACAGTCTGTTTTTTGATTTAGCAGATATTCAAGTATATAATGAATATAGTGATGCATTACAGTATCTTTTTTTTATCGTCCACCCTTAAAGGATTAGCATAAATTTGTAGCAAATAGTGGATCATTTTTTTAGGAGAAACATCTTTTATAATGGATTGTTTATTAAGATATTGGATAAAATCTTCTTTTTCTTTTTCGTTATAAAAGCCGGCATATTTATCACATTTCTCCAATAAATCATAAGCGATATAATTGGTATGATGCATTTTATAGTTAGCATGGAGACGGCTATCCACTATTTTACAGATTTTATCGATAAAAACTTTGCTATCTTTTCGTTCCTGAATCATCTCCAACTCATCGTTGATGCTATTTCCGATGACTAAGTTCACTTTTCCTTTATACCCAAAAAGGCCTTGTACAATACTGTCAAAATCCTCATTGGGCTTTTTTTCATAGATTTGATGCTCAAAAATAGCTAATTCTCTGGCTTTTAAATTATCGCAGGGTTCATACTCATAAGAAACCGTAACCGGAACAATATTGAACGATTTGAGGGTTTCAAAAGGATGTTTAGGATCCGACATGGTCAACATTTTGATTAAACCCGGTTGTGTTGCGTCAAGACCATTTTTAGTACGTCCATTACGATTTGCAATCCAAATGGACTCTTTTTCTACAGAAATACAATGATGCAAATAATCGGCAAATAACCTATATTGAGTAAGTTTTTCTCTAATGGATAAAGACCTTTTAACAGTAATCATCTTATTGATTTTCCCTAACTCCACCAATAACTCTGTCGATAAAAGATTATCTCCAATAGCAATTTTAGAAGAGGGATAAAGATTGATAAAGAAATAATATTGCAAAAAAGCCGTATCTAAAACGATATCACGATGATTTGCCAAAAAAAGATGCGGTTCCTTAATATCAAGATTTTCAAAACCTTTTAACTCAACACCTGCTGTAGAATTGTCAATAATAGACTGTACAAATCCCTTAGCTACAGACAATTGAAAATCATAAGAAGTCTTATAGGAAGGATACTCCTGAAGTACCTTATCAACTTCTATTTGAGGAGCAAATTTACTCAGAGACTGTACAAAAACGGTATCTTTAAAAATTTTTTGTATTGCCTCAATACTCTCTTCCTTGTTGTAATGTCTTATTTCATCAAAACGTTCAAGCATAAATTTCTATTTAACAACTTGCAAAGGTACAATAAAATATTTCAATATCAATTAAAAACAGAGGGAAAACGCATATAAAATTAATTTTTTTTATCACTATCAAACGACTAATTTTGAAAAAGCAGTTGTTTCTATTTTTATATTATTTATAATCATCGATTTACAAAATCGGAATTTCTATTTCAAAAACCTGCCCCCTGTTAAAAGAGCGTCAATTGGGCAGTTGTGGGGCTTTTGTTTTTGCCTTTTGAGTGTTTTTTGTATGTGCGCCCCGATTCGGTTACTGCCCAAAACAAATCCAAATGGCTTGTCAAATGTATCCGTACCACCGCCGCTACCGTTGAAAATGCTTTCGTACTTTCCGACTTGGTTTGAATGACCTGCAACAACAGATACGCTATTAAAGTACACCAAACCTGAGTTTTTATGCCGTTTTCGGTGTCGGAGTAAAAATAGGTCAGTTGAAAGTTCTGTTTCAGCTTTTTGAAAGTCGGTTCTATTGACCAACGACATTTGTAAATCAATGCGACTTCTTCTGCCGTTATCTCCCAATTGTTGGTGATAAATTTGTATTTTCTGCCCTGCTCGTCTTTGTACCAAACCAAACGCAGACAAAGTGTTTTTACCGCTTTTTTCTTCCGCTTCTTCTTTTTTCCTTTCTCTTCTGTTTCTATTTCAACTGTTTCCTTGTA
>JAITTF010000072.1 GCA_031287215.1 Bacteroidales bacterium | reverse complement strand
TTATCAATCTGTTTGTAGAATTTCTTAATGAGAATCCGACCATAAAGGTCGAAATTCAGGGACATACCGACAATGTAGGCGATGACAATGCCAATCAGTTCCTCTCTGAAAGGCGTGCGCAAGCGGTATATGATTACATCATCAGCGAAGGCATTAGTAAAGATAGGGTTCGTTATCAAGGTTATGGTAAAAAGAAGCCTATCGCTACTAACGAAACCGCCGAAGGACGCGCCAAGAACCGAAGAACGGTATTTTTAATCTATGACAAATAAAGTAGATTTATTTAAAATTATCAATCTCTTGAAAATCGTAAAAAAGATAGACCAATGAGTGAAGATGAGCAACAGTAATGTACTTTTGTTTATTTTAATGCCAATATTGCATTTTTTATCCTTTTAAATGCTTCTTTGAGTTGTGTATCAGAGGTAGCATAAGAGAGGCGGATGCAGTTATCATCTCCAAAAGCAATACCTTGTACTAACGCAACATTAGCATCATAAAGCAAATACATACACAAATCGTCAGATCCTGAGATAGTGGTTTTCTGATACTTAGAAGCAAACAGAGAGTCTTGAGGTACATTTTTTCCATATAAATCCGACACATCAGGGAAGAAATAGAAAGCACCTTCCGGCATTCTCACTTTAAAGCCGGGAATATCTAATAAGAGTTGGTAAACCATATCTCTTCTGTTGCGGAATGTATCGCGCATAGAGATAATGTCTTTAGAAGTCTGCGGGTCGATTTCCATAGCTTTGATAGCAGCACGTTGGGCAATAGAGCAGGTTGCCGAAGTAACCTGTCCTTGTAACTTGCCACAGGCTTTAGCTAAATATAGCGGAGCACCAATAAAACCGATACGCCATCCGGTCATTGCAAAACCTTTAGCTACACCATTAACTGTAACTACTTGTTCTTTAATGAAATCAAATTGAGCAATACTCTCATGGCGACCTTTAAAATTGATATGTTCATAAATTTCGTCTGCCATAATTACTATTTGAGGAAAATCTTTAACTACTTCAGCTAAAGCTTTTAACTCTTCTTTGCTGTAGAGCATGCCGCTAGGATTGGACGGACTGCTAAACATAATGAGTTTAGTGTTATGAGTAATTGCTGCTCTGAGCTGTTGTGGTGTGATTTTAAAGTCATTTTCAATAGTAGCTTTCACATAAACAGGGACACCTTGTGCAATTTTGACAATATCTTTGTAAGAAACCCAAAAAGGAGTAGGAATAACAACCTCTTCACCGGGGTTTACTAATGCCATCACTAATTGAAAAATAGATTGTTTAGCGCCTGTAGAAACTACAATCTGTTCGGGAGCATAATCTAAATTATTATCTCTTTTAAATTTATGGCTAATGGCTTTCAGCAGTTCGGGATAACCCGGTACGGGCGGGTAATGAGTCCAGTTTTCATCTATAGATTGTTTCGCAAAATCTTTTACCTCTTCGGGAGTATTAAAATCAGGTTCACCAATACTTAAGCTGATGACATCTTTTCCGATAGCTTTGAGTTCACGGGCAATTCTGGTCATTGCCAGTGTTTCTGACTCCGACATAGTAGAAAGTCTATTTGCTAATATTTCCATAATTTAAAATAATTAATGATGATATAAACTGTTTAATATAATAATCTTATCTCTTTTCTCAGCGTTTCTAAAGCCTTAAAATTGGGGGTATCTATAGCTACTTGAGCTAAAACTGCAGTTGCTAAATCAAGGCTTGTGGCTTCAGAGCCTAATTTACCCATGCAGAGGTTTAGAAGTTTGACAGTCTCTTCTTTAGTTTGCACAATTTGATTCCAGAGTTCGGAAGAGACAAAAATCTGTTGTGAAAGGTTGTGTTCATACTCTGCACGCACAGTAGTAATCAACAAGGAATGAAATTGTTGTGCACTCAATCCTGTGTTGTTCATGCGGAGCAAGAGTTGGTTTGGTTCAATTCTTTCCAAAAGTAGCGTCAACCGTTCGTAGGCTTGTATTCTAAGAGGAGTAACTAAATTTTTGGCATCAAATTTAAGTTTTAGCAACTCTTTTTTCTGATCATTTTCAATATTTTTTTTTACTATAAAGAAAGCAGTACCCGATAGTCCTGCGATTATCAGAAAAGCACAAACTACATAACCCCAGATAAACATTATAATTTATTTTATTTCAATTATTTATAAAAATAGAACTTAACCAATTCCGACATTTTTTCGGGATTTTTTTCTATTTCGCTACGGATATTCTTATCTTTAAAAGATTTTAGTTTTTTGATGATATCGTCCACCATTTCGGCATTAAATACACCATGTTTCTCGAAGATATCTCTATGTGAGGAGAGTTGGTCTGCCGATTCCCAACAGGAGGTTGGTAATTGGTCAAGTTCGGTAAGTTTTTTAGCATTTTCTTTAGTATGAATATCCACGTCAACGTAGCGTTTTTCAGCAAATTCGAGGGCACCTTCCATTTCAAAACCATGACGGGCAGCTACCACCAATCCAGCCATCAGCAAATAGATATCTGCGGAGCCGTCAGGGCATCTGAACTCAACGGTCTGTTTAGAGGAGAAACTTTCATTTTTAGCTTTTTCCAAAGGATTATTATCAGCCACCATATCATTTCTATGTACCCAACCCAGCGGGACTCTCACTAATACAGAGCGGTTTCTATCCCCCCAGCAGATAGAGGTAGGGGCTTCTTGATGAGGTACCAGACGGAAATAGGAGGTCGGATTGGTATTACCAAAAGCCGTCAATGAAGAGGCACAAGTCAGATAACCGGCAATCATCGTCTTAGCGATAGAATTGAGCTTTCCTTTAGTAATCATCTGATTTTTATCACCTTTCATCATAGCCGTATGAATATGCAACCCGCTACCGGCTTTACCATCTGTGATTTTGGGGGCAAAAGTAACGTTTAATCCATATTGATTTGCTAAAGACATAATGATCCATTTAGCAACTACGAGTTGGTCTGCAGCTTCTAACACAGGGCAAGGGAGAAATTCGATCTCATTTTGTTCAAAAATCTTATCTCCGAGCGTAAAATTACCCACTTCGGCATGTCCATATTTGATTTGTCCGCCACATTGAGCGATCAAATACATACATTCGGTGCGGAACTGTTCAAATTTCACAAATGGCATCGATTCGTGGTATCCTTTTTGGTCGGTAGTCTGGTAAAGCTCTTCTTTATCTCCAATAACGTAAAATTCGAGTTCTCCCATAGCGTAAAACGACATGTGAGTAACTTTATTAAAGGCATCATTTGCTTTTCTGAGGATAAATTCCGGAGAGTTATCTAAGGGTTGACCATCTTTATTGAAGAAAGAGCAGAGCAGAGAAAGCGTAGGAACCGCTGCAAACGGGTCAACAAATGCACTGCTAAAGCGCGGTACGACATAAAGGTCGCTCGAACCGGCATGGATAAAATCGGGAAATATATTAGAACCATCTACACGTTCACCGGTAGAGAGGATCTGTTCGAGGTAATAGCGATTAGTAATCGTAAAATTCAGCGTTTTGAGCCTTCCATCTCCGGCTACATATCTGAAATTTAACATTTTAATGTTGTTATCTTCAATAAATTTAATAATGTCAGCTCTTGTAAAATCTTGAGGCATTTTCTTCAGAAATGCTACTACAGGATTTAAGTTCATTGCAATCTGTTCTTTCATTATTTGCTATATTTAGTATTAAAATTAATATCACTTTAAAAATCGGGCGACAAAGATACAAAAAATCTGCAATGTAATGTTAAAAAAAAGAATGAGTCCACTCCGAAAACCCCTTTAGCCATTTTTGCACAAAATAGTTCATCGCATTTACCACCTTTTTTTGCTGCAAGTAGCAGTGTAAATAGCCTAAAATATTATGAATTTTTAACACAAAAAGAGTTGAGCAATTGATTTTTTTTGTATTTTTCACTGTAAATGAATGAGTAACAGTATGTTTAGAAAGAGTCCAAAAAACACCTGAAGGGGACTTTTCTATTTATCCCAATCCTGCTTACGACCAAATATACATCGTGCTCCCAGAAGAGAGTACCTCAGCCTCTTTTACCCTCTATAACCTTCAAGGGCAAAAGAGTCAGGAAAATTGATAAAAAGGTAATTCCTTCACAACAAGTACACCTCTGCTTCCAAATAGACACAAAACTTCTCATATACAGAGCGTTGTATCTTTTTGCATAGGGCTAAAATAGCAGCGCCGGTAGCGGTGCCATAGTTGACTAATACTAAGGCTTGGTTTGCCCATACTCCGGCATCGCCCTCACGGTAACCTTTCCAATCACATAAGTCTATTAATTGTCCTGCAGCAAGTTTGACCTCTCCAGAGTTGGTCGAAAATGCCTTTAAAGTTGGAAATTCGATTAAAAGCCGGTGATAGTGCTCTTGACCTATTATGGGGTTTTTGAAAAAACTGCCGGCAGAACCTACCTCCTTCACGTCAGGTAATTTACTATTTCTGAGCATCAAAATAGCATCCGTAACCGACTGTAACGAAAGATTCTGAAGAGATTCATCTATCCTCTTTTTCAGATCGGCATAATGTAAGGTGTATTTTTCTATTTTGGAAAGTCTCAACGTTACGGAGGTAATGAGACAACTATTTTTTAGCTTTGTTTTAAAAATAGAATTCCGATACCCAAAAGCACATTCACTATTTGTCAACATAAAAGGTTCCCCTGAATGCAGATAAAAGCCCTCCACTTTGTCGATCACCTCTTTCACCTCTACGCCATAAGCCCCGATATTCTGCACAGGGCAACTCCCTGTATTGCCGGGGATACCTGCCAAATTTTCTATACCATAAAGGTGGTTCTCCAGCGCATATTGTGTAACCTTCTCCCAAGGAGTCCCAGCGGCAACGTTGAGGAGTACGTATTGATCTGTTTCTTCCCTTTTTTGGATATCATCAGTAGAAATATGAAGAATAGTTCCCTTAAAAAAATCAGAAAAAAGCACATTACTACCCCCACCTAAAACAAAATATCTCTCGTCTGCTTGATAATCATGGTCGAAAAAAAGTTGAATATCCTTCTCCTGCTCGATGATGATCATATTTTTACAATACCCCTCTATCCCAAAGGTATTGTAAGATTTAAGATTTGCATTTTCTATTTTTTTCATTATTTCACTTTTTAAAAAGAGTTCTCTATGTAAATATGAGTTTGTTATAAATACACTTGCCAATATTACCCCCAAACAATAACGTAAAATACTGCTATGAATATAATTCTTAAAAATCAACACTAAGGAAACCAGACTACACCCCCTGAAGAGTCTCTTTCGGCTCCTGTTACCGATCGAAGGCAATTGTCTTCACATAGCAGTTTTAACAATCCTAAAAAGGCAAAAATGAGGGCTTCTTTATAGTCAATCGTTTCCGAATCAGGAATTATTATCGTTTTGTCTGTCAGATTTTGGATACGTTCAACTAAAAAAGCATTTTTCGTACCTCCTCCTGTCAATAACACAGTTCCTCCTGCAATGCGATTGAGTTGATGGGCTATTTGAGAAGCGATATGCTCAGTAACCGTACTTATTTTGGTCTCTACAGAAAGGTCTGCATCTGCTATCAGAGGCATAAAAATCTGATCTAACCACTCAACGCCCAAAGATTTAGGGTAAGATTGTTGATAATAGGGTAACTTATTTAATTGATCAAGCAAGTGGGCGTTCCAAGAATGGTTTCGCGCCATCAAGCCATCTCTATCGTAGGAGAGATTAATAAGAGCAGCAAGACGATTTAAGGGGAGATTGCAAGGGGCAATATCAAATGCAATTCTTTGACAATCTGATTGATAAGAAATATTAGAGAAACCACCCAGATTGACGCAAGCACTATATTCTGCAAAAAGCAATTGGTCTCCGATAGGAACCAACGGCGCCCCTTGACCACCCAGCACCACATCCAACACTCTAAAATCGCAAACTACCGGAATATTGGTTTTGACAGCTATGACCACCTCGTTTCCGATTTGCAAAGTAAATCCCTTTTCAGGTTGGTGAAAAACAGTATGCCCATGTGAAGCAATACAAAACAATTTTTCATCTCTATCTTGCATAAAAGCGATGATATTGTCGGCAAAAAAATGTCCTAATTCAAAATCCAACTCCGTGATTTCTAATGCGGAAGAGTTTACAACTTTTGCCAATTTTTGGAGGAGTGCAGGAGGATATGGAATGGTAACGGCTTTCTTGACTTGCCAATTCCATTGGTCAATAGATTGAGAAAAAGAGCACAAAGCCAAATCTACACCATCCAAGGAGGTCCCCGACATTAATCCAAGTACATTGTACTGTATCATAAGTTTATCTGTTCCATTTTCATACCTCGCGACCCTTTGACCAGGAACATAGTATTTTGAAAATTCTCTTTTTTAAGATATTGATTTAATTCTGCTATAGTTTCAAAAGAAAGGGCGGAAGGAGGGGCTATAGCAGTGAAATATTTACCCACAAAAACAGCCTCAATATCATGTTGTTGAGCAAAATGAATCAATTCAAGATGTGCTGTCGCTGCATTTTCTCCTAATTCAAACATATCACCCAGTATTGCGATTTTAGGATTAGTCTGAATGGAAGCAAAACTCAACAAAGCCTGTTTCATGCTATCAGGATTAGCATTATACCAATCGGAGATGATGATATTCGTCTCACGGCACATAATTTGTGAACGATGATTTACGGGAGTATATCCAGCAATAGCTTTTGCCATATCAGCCTCATTTACGCCGAAATAAGTTCCTACAGCCACTGCAGCCAAAATATTATAGAGATTATAAGCCCCTGACAATTGAGTCTTTATATTGCAAGAAAAAAGAGAAATGGTAAGATAGGGATTGTTATCCACTACCACACCATGAGGCTCAACAATAGCATTGGAGCCGTAAAAAAAGGTATCTTCATCATGAGCATATTGCATCAATAGTGCATCATCAGCGTTGATAAAAATCTTGCCCTGACGCAATCTCACGGCTTCATATAAAGCGGTTTTTGTTTTAATAATATTTTCGTATGAACCAAAACCTTCTAAATGGGCATGCCCTACATTGGTAATCAATCCGTAGTCGGGTTCGGCGATAGCACACAGGTCGGCAATTTCGCCCGGATGATTGGCACCCATTTCCACGATTGCTATTTGATGTTGTTCTTTGATACTGAGTAGTGTAAGCGGCACTCCAATGTGATTGTTAAGATTTCCTTTAGTACAAGCGACCTTGTATTTTTGAGATAGAACAGTATATATCAATTCTTTGGTAGTAGTTTTACCATTAGTACCGGTAATAGCCAAGATTGTGGTATTTAATTTATTTCTATGAAAATTAGCTAAACGCTGTAGGGTAGTCAACACGTCATCAACGACAATAATTCTATCATTACCTTCCAATAGTTTATTTTCCGTAATTACATAAGCCGCTCTCAGAGCGAGTGCTTTCAAAGCAAATTGATTACCGTCAAAATTATCTCCTTTTAAGCAAAAGAAAAGCGAACTTTTAACTTCTTCTCGAGTATCTGTTTTAATACAAGGAAAATCAAGAAAAAGTTGGTATAAATCCGCTACAGCAATCATTATTTTTTACGTTGAATTTGTTGTTGTTTTGGCAATTGAGCTTGTTGTTTGGCAAGGTCTTCCATTTTCTGTTGCCATTTGGATTTCTTGACCGGCTTTTGCATATTGACTTTAATTTTAGCTCTCAATTTATCTTCATTAATCACCATTCTAAAGATCCACATTT
>JAITTF010000066.1 GCA_031287215.1 Bacteroidales bacterium | reverse complement strand
TTATAAATTGAAATATAACGCAAAATTAGAAAATATTGTGGACGGACGCAAGGAGGGGCGATTCGAGCCTCTCCATTTTTATGCGTTTGTGTGTAATTGAAAATTTAATGCTATCTTTGCAGAGATTTCTATGATGACATTTATAAACTTAATGCTCATACTGTTAATCAATTATAAAACAGATAAATATCTCATTAATGGTAAAAAAACAGAAAAGAATATTAGCAATTGCAATCATCATTGTGGTGCTTATCGTTGTATTAGTGCCTTGGAAAAAAATATTTTTAAATCATCAAAATAGTGATCCTGCAAAATTTGACGGGAGAAAAGAGGGCAAAGAGCTGCCCATAAATGCGTTAGTATTATATCCTGATTCTCTTACCGATTTTTTTAGAACCAAAGGGGTGCTGATGCCCGATAAAGATGTAAGTTTGTCTTTTGAAGCTTCCGGCAAAATAACGCAAATAGATTTTAAGGAGGGCAGTTTTGTTACTGCCGGCACACTTATTGCCAAAGTAAATGACGAACTATTAGTAGCAGAGCTTAAAAAACTGGAAGCCCAATTGCCACTTGCCTTAGATCGTGTTTTACGACAAAAAACACTGTATGAGAAAGATGCAGTAAGTAAAGAGACGTATGAAACCGTAAATACGGAATTAGAAACCCTTAAAGCAGAGATTGATCTGGTCAATGCCCGTATCAGGCAGACAGAATTACGTGCTCCCTTTGATGGCGTTTTAGGTATTCGTGCCGTGAACCTCGGAGCGTATGTTACTCCATCGACTATAATAACCCAAATAACGAAGATTTCTCCCCTGAAAATAGAGTTCTATGTCAACGAAAAACAGGCTGATTTAGTCAAAGAGGGAACTCCCATAGATTTTACCGTTGAAAATGAAACCGCCAAATACCATGCTAATGTGTATGTGGTAGAATCTAAATTGGATTACCAGACTTTATCTCTTCGGGTAAGAGCACTTTACCCAAATTTAGATGGTAAAATCAAACCGGGGCATTCTGCTGCCATCGAAATTATCACCCAACAAATTGCCAATGCGATTGTTATCCCTGATATAGCAACTATCGCAGAGATGGGCAAAAATTACGTTTTTGTGTATCATAACGGTAAAGCCAAACGTCAAGAGGTAGTGAAAGGCATCAGAACTGCCGCCTCAGTGCAGATCTTAGAAGGTTTAACATCGGGCGATACACTCATCACTACCGGAGTGATGCAACTTCGAGACGGCATGGCTGTGAAACTTGAAAAATGTCTTTAATCTCATTGTGCACCACTTCTAAACTTTGACACTAAAAATGCTCATAGAAATGTATGTTTTTTAGAAAAATAATTAACCAAAAAAAATGCTTGTTTTTGCATCATGATATTGTTGTTATGCATTATCAACTAATTGAACAATAAAAAAATCCAAATGAGAGGTAGTTCTTTGATCTCTGTTTTTTTTATTCTCTTTTTTATAACAGGTTCTGCTTATAGTCAAGAGAAGATTGATTTTAAACTTAATTTAATAGAAGGACGTTGTTTTATTGTTACCGAAGAAACAACTAATGAAGGTACTATCTCAAGACAAAGCAAAGAAAGTGAATCATATTCTTACAATAGTAGTCAAACAAAATATCTTGTTACGAAGGTTTCAAAAACAGGATTTGAGCTGCAAGTAGAACAGATGGATTTTGCTCAAGAAATGAAAAACTCGTTTTTGAATTTTAAGATTAGCAAAGAAAATGCAGATAAAAAAACATTTATAGCCCTTCTACTCAACTGGCTCTTCTTCTCAACAATCCTTTATTGCTTACATCTCATTCAAAGGAAAGGTTTTAAAATTAAAAAAAACAGAGAATCTATTAAAAGATATTAAAAAGAAAATTAAAAAGCTACCTCCACAAGGCAGAGAACAAATATGGACTAACATACAATCTTATGCAAGCCCCGAAACTTTATCCTCTTCTATAGAAGCGCTGACATTCTTTTTCCATGATTCAACTGTCTCCTTGGAAGAAAAGTGGAAGGTCAATAAAACAGAATATTATGTTGATTCACAAACAGATACTACATACATTATTATTGGAGAAGGAATCATTGACGAGATTATTAGTGATGAGATAGAAGGAATGACTATGAAAACTCAATATTTAAAGATACTATTGCCTTTTAAATAACAAATAGTTTGTAAAAAATAATTGTAGCACCCCGATATTAATATTCATCCTCATGAAAGAAGAAGTCTTCTTTGGTAGGATAGTCAGGCCAGAGGTCGTCGATGGTATCATAGATTTCGCCTTCATCTTCAAGTTCACGCAGATTCTCGATAATTTCCATAGGTGCACCAGAACGAAGAGCATAATCAATCAACTCTTCTTTGGTTGCAGGCCATGGTGCATCTTCTAATTTTGAAGCTAATTCAAGGGTCCAATACATGTTCTATAGATTTGATTTGTTTCTTATTTTTAAGGGCTGCAAAAGTACACTTTTATTTTTACATAGAAGTAAAAAACAATAAAATTATCTGCTTAACACAAAGCGAGTTTCAGCAATTTCTTTTTTTTTATGATAAAAACGAACTAAAATATAGAAAAAATCTGCTAATCTATTGACATATTTTAATAAAATTAAATAGCAATTATTTTCGGGCAAAAGCGTGCAGATTCTGCGCTCTGCTCTTCTACATATTGTGCGACAAAGATGAAGTGCAGCAATCAATTTGGAACCTTGAGGAAGAATAAAATGAAATTGTGGATCAAGAGTAGCAGATAACTCATCTATTTGATATTCTAAAGCATCTATATGTTTTTGAACATCAATATTTTTATAATATTGATCCCATAATTCTGGTTCAGTAGCAAGCATGCCCCCAATTTCAAAAAGTTGATGTTGAATAGCAGTCAAAACAGGGATATTCTCTTCCACGATGACCAATCCTATAGCAGCATTTAACTCATCTATAGCACCATAAGCTTCCGGTTGCGGTGCATTTTTGGCAACTCTTGTGCCTCCTGCCAATGAGGTAACCCCTAAATCTCCGGTTTTTGTATAAATTTTTGCCATTACTAAAAAGAATTTAAAGTATGTATCATGATGATTAATATTACGTTACCTTTTCGTAATTTTTTATTCGTCATCAATACTATAAACTTAAAATCCAAAAAGGGACACCTGATTTTTCTCCGAATGCTTGTGCTGCTTTTCTGGTTTTAAATTCACCTATGCTGATTCTTGTATTTTCTACATCTTCCTGTATTAATAGTTTAGGATTAAATTTTTTGAGTGGAGACTTTTTAATATGATCTCTTGCCATCTCTTCTGATTTAAAGCTGCCGGCAATCACATAGAATTTGTCCGGTACTGCGATGGAGATGGTAACTTCTTTGGAAGAGTTGCTCGGCGCTACCGCAGGTACTTCAGCTTCGACAACTACCTCCGCTTCTGGTACGATTATCGTATCTTTCGCTATTTCAGTCAATACTAAAGTGTCGGCAGGAACAACGCCTGCTGAAGTCTGTAGGAATTGAGTTTGACAAAATTTGTTCTTTACATTTTCACACCTCTCTTTTCCACAAGAACAGCAAAAATATGCCGCAACTGCAATGCCAATAAGTACTAACAAAATAATTAGCACGATCAACCAGCCTCTACTTTTTTTAACATTCTTATTTTCAACTACTTTAGTCTCTTCAACAACCTCATCCGCCCTAATTTCTACAACTTCTTCAACTTGCTTAACTTCTTCAATTTTCTTTTCTTCTTCAACCTCCTTATTTTTTTTAACTTCTCCTTTGCCATCAACTCCGCTAACTGCTATAATTTCATTAACTTCTTCTTTATCAATTACTTCTACAACTTCTTTCTCCGCTATCGTGATAGGCTCCATCCCTTCAAAGTCGATATTAAGCTCTTTAATTAAAGCAGATTTAAACACAATTTCTCCTTTATCATCTTTAGAAAAGGTACCAAAATTATCGTATGTAATACTTTTATTATGTTCAAGGCCATTTTTAAGTTCAGCTGCCCAAGATTTAATTTCTTCGTCAGCTTCATTGATAC
>JAITTF010000035.1 GCA_031287215.1 Bacteroidales bacterium | reverse complement strand
TACGCTTTGCATGGAGAACAATATGAAACTCTACGTGTATAATGCTAACGAAAAAGGAAACCTCTCAAAAATTATTAAAGGAGAAACAATAGGAACATTAATAACGAAAATAATATGAGCGAACTAACCAAAAAATGTATAGAATCAGTTAACGAAAACATGGCTTCTACACTCTCTTTTTTCGATAAAGAGTTGCAAAAAGTGCATACCGGAAAAGCAACTCCACAGATGCTTTCGGGCTTAAAAGTGGATTATTACGGTAATCCGACTCCCATCGAACAAGTAGGCAATATCAATACCCCTGATGCACGACAACTCATCGTCCAACCATGGGAAAGAAATTTACTCCCTGCCATAGAAAAAGCTATCTTAGCTGCGAACCTTGGTTTTACACCACAAAATAATGGCGAATTTATCCGCATCGTAGTCCCGACTCCTACAGAAGAACGGAGAAAAGATATCGTGAAAAAATTGAAACAAGAAGCGGAACAAAATAAAGTGAGTATCCGTAATATCAGAAGATTAGCAAATGAAACTGCTAAAAAGCTAAAAGATGATGGTGCCCCTGAAGATGAGGTTATAAGATTGGAAGATGATATCCAGAAGGCTACCAACGAGTATATCGAAAAGATAGATAAAATGTTGACAGCTAAGGAAAAAGAAATAATGACAGTTTAAACAATCAAATTAATTAATCACAATAATAAAAATCAAATTATGAACGTACCAACAAATGTAAAGTATTCAACAGACCATGAATGGCTGAAAATAGAAGGTGAATTTGGCTATGTAGGACTATCTGAATATGCAACCGACCAATTAGGAGATATTGTATTTTTGGATATTAATACTATCGGTGAAATCCTCGCAAAAGACGAACCATTTGGCTCTGTAGAAGCAGTTAAAACGGTTTCTGATATGCTGATCCCCGTTAGTTGTGAAGTGATAGAGTTTAACGACAAATTGGAAGTTGACCCAGGTCTGCTCAACACTGACCCTTATGGCGAAGGCTGGATCGTGAAAATTAAACTTACAAATGATACAGAAGTAGCTGATTTAATGGACTCTGAGGCTTATAAAGCTATGATCGGCGAATAATTTTGTAATCAGAATATACAATGTAGTGAGTATTCAGTAATGAGTACTCACTTTTTTTATATCTTTTTAGAACCACTCTTATTCTCCATACTCATAAGCCCCAATAGTGGGAGGTGCTGCAAAAGGATTGCCTAAAATATCGGAGAAAACTCCTACCTCCGATTTGCCGGCATTGATTGCCGGCGAATTGGCATTGATCCGTAAATCTAATTGTTTGGTTTCTGTGTTCTTGAACAAAGGATCGTGGTTTCTAATGCAATTAACAAAATTTGTCTGGTCGTTTTCCGCTTTATAGAGGCAGTTTTCGACCTGATAATTTAATTCGGCTTGATTCTCTTTGTCAAAAGAGACTTCTGTTTTTAGAGAACCATAAAAAATAGAATTGACTGCGGTAAAATTGGTATTGCCAATAATTTTGTCATAACCATCTATTGTA
Source organism: Bacteroidales bacterium (assembly GCA_031287215.1). GTDB lineage: Bacteria > Bacteroidota > Bacteroidia > Bacteroidales > WCHB1-69 > JAGVVH01. Next base: position 4,843 of record JAITTF010000035.1, on the reverse strand, counting down.
TAATTAGATACATATAGTGCAGGTGTCGTTCTATTGGGAGACCCTGAGAATTGATTGTAGAGGGTATTGTGCTTTAAGTCAAAATTGCCAATAGAGAGTTCTATGCCGCCACTGCCATTGTCGGCAATAACACAATCTTCTATCACCAGATTGGCACGTTTTCCAATAATGCCTGCATTTTGAGTGAATTTAATGATAGTATTCTTAATATATGTGGTGTTAGAGGCGATGATAGGTGCTGCATCTGTAGAAAGCGGTTCTACTTGAATGCCAACAAAGGCTTTGGAGATAATGGCATGATTAATCACATTATCCTGTGTGCCCTCACAAATCCAAATTCTATCCCACTTGGCATCATCTACATCGTTGTGATAACTGCTTAACTCAGTATCACTTCTAAAATATACCGGATTTTGAGCCGTGCCGTTAACCTCAATATTCCCATATTGATAGACCCATAGTCTGCCATTGTTATGCAGGTAAACACGAGTACCTTCATCAACAATCAATTTACCACCCTCATCTACTACTGCCCAACCGAAAATGACGTAAGGACGGTCGGAAGTCCAATGTACTGTTTCATTTTCTCCGGCAACAATTTTGTAGAAAATGCCCGAACCGGTACCAAATTCGGTATCCCCGACAATAAAGTTGGCATCTTGTCCAAAAGCCACTAAATCAACATCTTGTTTATTATCTCCAATTCTAAATATAATAGAATCGGTAACTAAAAACGGATTATTTTGGTTTTGTGGATTAATCGTTACTTTGATAAAGATGAGGATACTGTCTTTTGCCGGTATTTCTACATTTTTAAAATAGGTACCCGGTTCGCCGTCCACATTTAAGCTGTAAAAAGAGCTGTTTCCACCGGCAAGGATGATATCAGTTTTAATAGTATGATTATTAGGATTTCTTACCGATAGGGTTCTGTAAGTCGAACCGATAGTGGTAAAAATAGTGTCAAAGACCACCTGATCGGAAGAAAAAGTCAACATTTTACTATCCTGCGTTTTTCTACAAGACTGAGTAGAAAAAATAAAAAATAGTGAAATGGTGGTGAGCATTAAAACTGATATGCAGTACGTAACTTTTTTCATTGCCATAAATTGTATCTTCTCAATAGATTAATGTATATGAAACGAAAAAGTCTTACAAAAATTGTGTTTTACGGTGAATTTTACTATTGGAGTAAGATTCTATGTTTTGTATTGTTAGTTTTTCACAATTCATTACTCCCATTCAAATTATTATTTAATAGATATTCATTCCCTACGACGCATTTTAAAACGCCAATAAGCCAATATGTACTTCAAAACCAAAAAAGTACATGCCGGCAAGGCGGTTGTTGATGAAGCCTTGAACATTACTCTTACCGGAGGAAGCATCATAAGAAGATCCTATGGTTTCAAATATCCCTTTCCAGCCGGTCAATGGAATGCCTAACGAAAAAGCGGTTGAGACTCTTAGCCGATCAAAAAATAGAAAATCATGCCCTATAGCTGCCTTGGTGGCAAATAGATACCCTTTGGAAATCTGCTCGAAAGGGAGGCTGCAAACGGCATTGTAGAAAAATCCATCAAATTGGAACTTAAAGTAAGTGCCAAAAGGAGTCCGCGCAGCACTGCCTACATATTGCTTGTAGAAAATTCCAAAGCCATGAACGGTAATATTGCCGGCATCTATACCGGTATCGTATGAATAGTTGGTGAAATCATCATCATAAAAATACTCAAACTTTGTTTTGCAAAAATGATAGAGTGCCCCTACACTGCCTTTCCGGTGGACTATGATCTCGATGCTTGGAGTGATATCATAATTGAAAGAATAATATTTTCTCCAATGATCACTATTTTCAAAAAAATTGGGATATAACCATGATGGCGAGAAGGTGGTGCTGAAATCGAAGAGTACTCTGTTGCCCATATAAGAGCTGTTTTCTTGCGCATTGATCTGCAAAGTGGCGGTAATGAGTAGAATAGAAATTAAAAAAAGTCGCAGTTTATTTTTCATTTTTCACCTCCTTTCTTAATAGCATATAAACAGTCATAGATAAAAGCATGATGAAGCGCAGGTACATTGTGTTTTTTATATAAATTATCAGAATCCACAAAGACAGTTTTTCCGGTAGTTATATCCACTACCGACAGATCCATAGCAATGGACTGTACCGGCACGAAAAATTTAGCAAGGGTAAAGGGAGCCGCATAGATACAGATGGCAGAAAAGACAATATCGCTGATTTTAAAGAAACTAACAAGTTTTTCCTGTCTCACTACCGTACCGGAAACCACTAAATAACGGCTACCCGGATGTATTTGATCTACATCAAGTGAAAGATGTGGTACCATATCTTCTTTGATACCAAATGCATTGAAAATCCATTCTTGGAGGTTGCAATAGTTATTATATAGTGCTGTAATATCATTCTCGTTAATGAGTTCACATGATGATCGTCCTCCGCCAGCTAAATCTTTAAACTTAATAGTATTATAATTTATTTTTAAACGTTTTGCGCTCTTTTTTAGGGCTTTTTCGGTAGCAATAAGTCCTGTATTGCTCTTTTTTTCGTCTTCTATACCGTTTTTGTTGTAATGAGTGTAAAAAGGCTGCATGAAGAAAAATTTAGCCATCTCTTCTTTGAGCGCTTTTGAAGGTAGTAACACGGTTAGTATTTTTTCATCAGCTACGGTATTTTGAATTTGTTGAAAATAAGTGCGAAAGGATGAATCTTGCTTTAAATCACACAACATATATTGAAACACCTTAAAATTGTCGGTAGGTTTTATTTTTTGAACTGTAGGGGAGTTGTTTTTAATCCTGCCATATTTGTCATTCGAGGTTTGATCTACTGCTTTATGTTGTTCTTGAATAGTATCGAGCAATGTGCCCATTGGGTAATCGCTAAATTCGCTCAGTGAGAGGTTAAAAATGGTTAAATCCTTGATTAAATCATTCAACATATTAGAGCAAGGAATATTGTCGGGTTGTGTCTTTTGTATTTTCCATAATGCTCTTATTGCTAATGGATTAAGTTCTAATTTTGAGGCTTTTTCAAAGAAATAATAGGCAGCTTGTTGTTCGCCTTCAAATTCAGTATATTTTTTAATGACTTCTCTATAAGAATGTTCTGTTTTATGTTTACTCAAACCGTAAAGGGCGATTGCCATTGCATTTTGATAAAAAAGATTGTCAGGGTTTTCTTTTTGCAAAACAAAAGCGTTGTAATAAGCGTTGACATAATCATGCTGAATAAGCCATTGATTAATACATTCAAGGCGACAAAGTGAGCGAATTTCGTTGAAAAGTGTTTCACTTTGTAAAAAGAGTTGACGCCCTGTATTGTCCTTGTTTTTCACGATAGCATTAGCCGCAGCACGGCGTTTAGCAATGTTGGGATGTGTGCTCAGGGTGTCTAAATAGTCATCGCGGTTGGAAATCGGTTTTACATTTTGAAGAAAATACGCTTCAGGGAAAACATAACCGCCATTTTCAATAAGTGCACGTTCAAAAGGGAGATTGTCAAAAGGGAGATAGCCATATTGCAATACATCATAAAAACCTTCAAAAGCACGATAACTGTATTTTGAAGCGGCATAAAAGTGTTCAATGCCTTTGGTATCAGCTTCATTTTCTTGTTCACGGGAAGCCTCGTGTTTTGCTAAAATAACATCGCTTTTTTTAGTGTAATCAAAAACTATATGGGTGTGTTTTAGAGCATAATGAGCAATTTCATGAGAGAGGGTAATGGCAATTTCAGCTTCATTGGAGGCTTGTGCAATAATGCCGATATCCACTAATAAAATGCCATCATGATTAGCAAAAGCATTGACAATAGGAGATTTAATGATCAGAATAGTGATTTCTGACCTCAATGTAGGTTCATTGATCAATAGTTGGTCTGCAATCTGCTCTACATAGCGATTCACAGGTGAACCATACACGATTTTTCCCTCTCGGCATAGCGTGCTTACAAAATTGGTTTTGTCGTTCTCAATATAGCTTTTCAAAATCGCAGGCATATGACCTTCCGATTGTAAGTGATAGTTGAGATAAGAACTGTTTTGTGATTGTAAATCAATCAAAAAACAAATTGCAATTATTATAGTTAGTAATAATCTATTCATTAGTCTCATTTTTCGTAAATATTTTTCATTTATAAAAACAGGTAATTATCTTTTTATACTCACATTGCCATGAATTTTCTTGATAATGGTTCCGGATAAAGCATTAATATATAAATCACAAGCATAATAATAAACACCCTCTGCACAGGGTTGATGAGATAATTTATCCGTACCATCCCAATTGATATCAGGGTCTTCGGTAGTAAATACTACATTTCCCCAACGATGGTAAATCGTCATGTCTATTTTTGCAATATTTTGATACGGAAAAGGTTGGAAAAAGTCATTTACTCCGTCTCCATTAGGCGTAAAAATATTAGGTAATAAATAATTAATACAGATATCGTAATCAAAACAGGTATCAGCACTTAATACAGACTCATTGCCGGTGCTATCGGTAACTGAAAGTGCAAAACAGCCAATAATTACACTCATGGTATCAATCACAAAAACACATTCTTGGGTATGACAATTATTGGGATTTTCAAATATCGCTATCAGCACATAAGGCGTTTGTAAATCAGGGCGATAATAGAGTGTGTAATACTTTACATCTTCATGAGTAGCATGATCAGGATAATACCATTTGACGGTAATCTCTTTACAATTAGTAATCACCTCAACGGTAGGTAATTCAGGAGGTATTGTATCTATAGGAATATTACACATTTCTTGAGAACGATTGAACAGTGTCAACAGCGTATCGGGATGAAAAT
>JAITTF010000234.1 GCA_031287215.1 Bacteroidales bacterium | reverse complement strand
TTAAAATTAGTACCCAAGGAAATAATGGATGAATGCAGGGAAGAAGCAAAAGATATGTGGAAAGAAGGAAAACCAAAGAAATGGTATTATGCAATACCAATCATTATTATATGGTTATTGATACTATTTATGATTATAAAGAATATTTTTTTTAAGACGTAAAAATGAAGCAATCACTTTTTTAAAAACAAATATTATGTACCCCAAATTTATTACCCTGACCACGGAAAATATTGCAAAAGAGCATATCTGTTGCGCGTTTTCCGATAAAAAATGCAAGGAAAGCTACGAGTTGAAAAAAGAATGGCTCGGAAAAGAGTTTGACAACGGCTATGTGTTTCGCCGGATTGACGAGCGCGCCAAAGTGTTTATCGAATACGTTCCGGCTGAAAAAGCGTGGATTCCGGTAGATGCGCCGAATTATCTGATGCTCAATTGCTTTTGGGTTTCGGGACAGTATAAGGGAAAAGGCTATGCCAAAGCCTTGTTGCAGTCGGCGGTGGACGATGCACGGGCACAAGGCAGGGACGGTCTGGTTACCGTTGCCGGAACCGCCAAATTCCATTTTATGAGCGACACAAAATGGCTCTTGCGGCAAGGTTTTGAAACGGTCGAAAAACTGCCTTACGGGTTCAGTCTTTTAGTCCGGAAACTGAATCCGCAGGCGGCAAATCCCCGGTTCAGGGAAAGCGTAAAGAGCGGCGAATGTGCATTTAAAGAAGGCATTGCGGTCTATTATACCAACCGGTGTCCGTTCACGGAATACCACGTTCGCCAGTCCCTGATTGAAACAGCCGCCAAGCGCAATCTACCGCTGGAAATAATCAAATTGGAAACGATGGAACAGGCGCAATCGTCGCCGACACCCGCAACTATTTTCAGCCTGTTTTACAACGGAAAATTTGTTACAACGGACTTGCGTGTCTGTATGGATAGCCGGTTTGATAAAGTAGTGAAATAAATATAAATTAGCGTAATTAGTGACAAAAAACAAAAAAATATGAACTTGCAAAAAATACAAATTGATTTCATTACCGAAATCAAGCAGAAAATTCGGCAGGCGCAATATGAGGCTATGAAAGCCGTCAATGTGCAGTTAATCAACCTTTACTGGGAAATCGGAAAGTCCATTGCCGAAAAACAGGCGGAAAGTTGGGGCAAATCAATCGTTTCCACGCTGTCGAAAGAGTTGCAGGCGGAGTTTCCGGGTGCGAGCGGTTTTTCGGAAGGAAATCTTTGGTTGATGGCTCAGTTTTATGCTGAATATCAGTCGGTTGAAAATCTGCAACCATTGGTTGGAGAAATTAGTTGGACTAAACATGTTGTGATTTTAAACAAGTGCAAGGACAATCTCGAACGCGAATTTTACATTCGTTCTACGCGGAAATTCGGCTGGACAAAAAATGTTCTCATTCACCAGATTGAAAATAAATCGTATGAAAAATACCTGCTCAACCAGACAAATTTCAACGAAACGCTGCCCGAAAAGATTAAAAATCAGGCAATTTTGGCAGTAAAAGACGAATATACTTTTGGTTTTCTGGCGCTTGCAGATGAACATTCGGAACGCGAACTGGAAAATGCGCTGGTCAATAACGAAAACGACTCAATCGGCATAATCATTTGCAAAGATAAAAACCGAACGATTGTGGAATATTCGTTGAAAACCGGTACTTTGCCTGTCGGCGTGGCAACTTACAGTACTTCGGCAATTTTGCCCGAAACCTATCAAAAATTGCTGCCCAACAGCGAAGAAATCATTGAAAAACTGAAAGGATTATGAAATTAAAATATCTACTGCCCAAAGGGCATAAAAAATATAAAAAATGTTTGAAATAAAATTGTATAATGACAATTATAAAGACCGGATAATATCGGTATGGGAGAAATCGGTTCGTGCCACACACGATTTTTTAATTCCCTCAGATATAGAATATTATAAAGATATTGTTTCAAATATTAATTTCAATGATATAAAGACCTATTGTTTGATATTTGAAACGAATGTGTTGGGTTTTATCGGAATAAATAATAAAAAAATAGAAATGCTTTTTTTATCGCCTGAGATTATTGGAAAGGGATACGGGCAAAAACTTGTTACATTTGCAATAAAGAAATTTGGCGTAAATTTGGTCGATGTCAATGAACAAAATATCAAAGCAAGAGCATTTTATGAAAAAATGGGATTTATTGTATTTGAAAGAACGGAAACAGACAGTGAAGGTAAAAATTATCCAATACTGAAAATGAAACTTAACTATTAAAATGATGTCTTTACCAAAAACAAAACAAAAAACAGCGGCAGCCACTGCAACAATTTTATTCTTGTTGATTACTTTTCCCGTTTTCGCCCAAACAACTATTTTGAAAAGCGGGATAGAAGAAATTATTGCCGGTAAAAAAGCCGAAATCGGTGTTGCCATCTGTGAAATTAAAAGTAAAGATACGCTCAACATTAATGGCGATGCCCGATTGCCAATGGCGAGTGTTTTTAAATTTCACATTGCATTGGCGGTATTGAGTAAGGTCGATAGCGGGCAATTCAATCTAAATCAGGAGATATATGTCAAAAAAACAGATTTGTTGCCTGACACTTGGAGTCCTATGCGAGAAAAATATCCAAACGGTGAAGTAAAACTCAAACTGTCGGAGATACTGAAATACACCGTTTCGGAAAGCGACAATAACGGGTGCGACATTTTATTGCGGCTGATTGGCAGCACAAAAACGGTGAATGATTATATGCACAAAATCGGGATTAAAGCTGTTTCCATTCAAGCCAACGAAGAGGAAATGCACAAGGATTGGAATATTCAGTTTTCCAATTGGACTACGCCAAAGGCAGCAACAAAATTGCTGACAGATTTTTATGACGGCAAACTTTTATCAAAAGAAAGTTATGATTTCTTATGGACAATTATGTCGGAAACTACCGGAGGGAAAAACCGAATTAAGGGACAGCTACCGGAGGAAACATGGGTCGCTCATAAAACAGGCACCTCAGATACGAATGAGTTTGGAATAACCGCCGCAATCAATGACATCGGAATTGTAACTTTACCGGACGGCAGACACCTTGCAATAAGCATTTTCATTTCCAACTCAAAAGAAAGCCATGAAGTAAACGAAAAAATCATATCGGATATTTCAAAAATGGCTTGGGATTATTTTGTAAGAACGATTAAATAAAAAAATGAATTTATAATGAGCAGCTTACTTAAAGACATATACTCCGTTTCGTTCTACGACACATTTTCCGAACTTGTGGGCGAAGTGATTCCATCTTTCGATAAAACGAAGTTTAAACAATTGATTTTCAACAACGATTGGGAGAAAAAAGAACTGAAAGAGCGCATGAAACATACCGCTCTTGTTCTTCATGATTTTTTACCCGAAGATTTTGACTTGTCGGCGAAGATTATTGAGCAAATCTTTGCCAAATTGGAACAAATTGATAGCAACGTAACAAGTAATGAATCTGTGTATTTATTTGAATACATGTTTTTCCCCGAATACATTGAGCGATTCGGACTTGACCATTTTGAAACATCCGTAAAAACGATGGAATTTGTAACACAATTTACAAGCTGCGAATTTGCCGTCCGTCCGTTTATCATCAAGTACGGCGACAGAATGATAGACCAAATGCTGAAATGGTCTTTACACAAGAACGAAAAAGTCAGGCGTTTGTCGAGCGAAGGCTGCAGACCGCGCCTGCCGTGGGCAATGGCGCTTCCCGCACTCAAAAATGACCCGGCGCCAATTCTTCCGATTCTGGAAAATCTCACAAACGACCCTTCCGAATGGGTAAGACGAAGCGTTGCCAACAATCTGAACGACATATCGAAAGACAATCCCGACATAGTAATAGCGATTGCAAAAAAATGGAAGGGAATCAGCCCCGAAACAGACGCTATCCTGAAACACGGTTGCCGGACACTGTTGAAACAGGGACACCCCGTTATTTTAAAATATTACCAACTGAATACGAGCGATAAAATCGAACTCTCCAATTTCAAAATCATAAACCCGCGATTGACAACAGGAGACGATTTGGTTTTTTCATTTACCTTGCATAACAGGGAAATTACACTACAAAATATTAGAATAGAGTATGGCCTTTATTATCTGAAACAGAACGGGCAACATTCAAAAAAAGTATTTAAAATAAGCGAAAGGACATTTCAACCCGACGAAAAGGCGGATATTGTGCGAAAACAAAGTTTTAGAATCATAACGACCCGTAAATTTTATTCGGGTCTGCATAAATTATCCATAATCATTAATGGACAGGAACATACGGCGGCAGAATTTGAGTTGGTTATAAAATGAAAAACATGATTAAATTACATAAAATACCCGAAAATTCTGCCATCTCAAAAGGATTTGGCAACGTGCATTATGTGGACTCATATCGTTTAGAAAAAGCGACTGATGATTCACTTCAGAAAATAGCGGCTGATATTTTCGCATTACCGAAATGGGTTTATGGGTTGCTTCATTTACGCGACCTTATTGTTAAACCTTTGGGTTTGAAAACAGGGAAAACAATAGAGAAAGAAAATGATAAAATAACGGAAGATTATTTCTTTCCGGTGATTGAGTTACTCGACAACGAAGTGGTAATGGGCGACAATGATTTCCACCTCAATTTCCGTGTTTCTGTTTTAATCGACCGTTCAGAAAATCTCATTTTTGTTACTACCGTTGTTCATTATAATAACTTTTGGGGACGGCTCTACTTCTTTCCTGTTCGACCTTTTCACGGCATAATTGTAAAAGCCTGCGTGGAACATCTGATAAATAAATGAATTTTCAACCACCCGAAAGGACATAAAAATAAAAAACGATGAATAAGACAACATTTAAAATAGCAAAAATGGATTGTCCGTCTGAAGAACAAATCATTCGGATGAAACTTAACGATTTGAAGAATATTCAATCGCTGGAATTTGATATACCTCAACGACTTTTACACATTTTACATACAGATGGTAATGAACAAATTTCTCAACGGCTTGACACGCTGAATTTTGACACTTCCATTGTATCCACCATTAGTATTGATAATGTTATCCCTGTTGACAATCAAAACAGCGAGGGAAAAACATTATGGGCAGTTTTAATTATAAATTTTCTGTTTTTTGCCGTTGAAATTGTTGCGGGACTTATATCAAATTCAATGGGATTGATAGCAGACAGTTTAGATATGTTGGCAGACAGTATCGTTTACGGACTTGCCTTAATCGCTGTCGGAGGCACGGTAATCAGGAAAAAAAATGTCGCAAAATTTGCAGGTTATTTTCAAATCATTCTTGCTGCCATTGGTTTTATAGAAGTAGTCCGAAGATTTACAGGTGTTGAATGGCACCTCTAAAATTTAACATATTGATTATCAACATGTTAACTTAATTTAAAAACTGTTGAAAAGTTAGCATAATATATTGATATTCAAATAATTATTTATATTTTTGTCGTGTAAAAACAGGTAAAATTCTAACTCAAAAAATGCAAAAAAATGAAGGTATCAAAATATCGCGAGACAGGTAAAAAAGGACTATTCGACGAAGAAGAAACATTGAATAAATTGTCTGCAATAGGCAATCCGCTTGCACGGTTAATTGAAGTAGTTGATTTAGAAATATTTAGAACTGCATTAGAAGCAGAAATGTTAACTCAAAACAAGAAAAACAACGCAGGTGCAAAACCTATTGATGTGGTGCTGCTGTTCAAAAATGTTTTGCTAAAACGGCTGTACAATTTAGCTGATGAACAGACTGAATTTCAAATCAATGATCGTTTGAGTTTTAGAGAATTTATTGAGCTTTCCAGCGGAGATAAAGTACCTGATCAAAAAACAATTTGGGATTTTCAGAACAGATTGATAAAGAAAAAGTTGAACAAGAAATTATTTGATTATTTTCATAACTATCTGGATGAAAAGGTTTATTTGTAAATGAGGGAAAGATTGTAGATGCAAGTTTCGTTAAAGTTCCTCGCCAGCGAAACACAAAAGAAGAGAACGAAATCGAAAACACGTTGTCGTTGCGAACATGTTTTTGGCTATGTAACAAACAGTATGGGCGATTTTTTTACGAAAAATATTGGTTTTGAACGAGTTGAAGGGGTTGTTGGTTTAATAAATTTGACTTATAACATTTGTCGATATGAACAAATTGTACGACTAAATATTTTGCCAATCAAAAATGTTTAATAAAAATAATTACATATAAACTGATGATAGATAGATAGATAGATGTTTTTGCAAAAGGATGTATCTAATTATGATTTTTTTATTGTATATTTGCAAAAATTTTCAACGATTTTTCATTAGAATTTAATGCACCTCTGCTCTGACGAAAAATTAAAATGTAAAAAAGTAATTTTTAGAGGTGCCCTTATCATATAAAACACAATAAAATCACAGTTCAGACAAAATAACTAAAAAATTATGAACACAACATTAATTATCATCGCAGCAATCATTGTGATTGCAGTACTTTGGTTTATTGTAACTTACAACAAGTTCATCACCAAAAACAACCGTGTAAAACAAACCGAAAGTAGCATTGATGTGATGCTCAAACAACGGAACGATATGATTCCGAATTTGGTAGCTGCCGTGCAAAACTATGTGGGGCACGAAAATAGCACGCTCACCAAAATTGCCGAACTGCGTGCGCAAATGCAGCAAACGGACAACAAACACGAGCAAATGCAACTTGGTTCGGAACTGTCCAAAAAACTTGCCGACATCAAAGTGGCAGTGGAAAACTACCCCGAACTGAAAGCCGACAAGCAATTCCTGCGCCTCGAAGAGTCCATCGAAGATATGGAATATCAGTTGCAGGCGGCGCGGCGCACCTTCAACGCGGCGGCGGTCGATTTCAACAATTATGTGCAAATGCTCCCATCGAACATCATCGCTTCAATAAAAAATTATCAGCTGTATGAACTGATAACCATTCCCGAAGGTGAAAAAGCGAATGTGGATGTGAAGGCGTTGTTTAAAAGTTGATTTTATGACAAGATTTAAAATATCAACCGCCCGAAAGGGCATAAAAAATTAAATAAAAATGGAAATCTTTTATTTCACAACAACAGGAAACTGTTTGCACATTGCCAAAAATATTGGCGGCGAACTTTTGTCCATTCCTCAAATATTGAAACAGGAACCCACAACATTCAAAGATGATGTTATAGGTTTTGTGATGCCGTGTTATGGCTTTGAAGTTCCGACCATTGTGCATAAATTTATGGAAAAACATAAATTTGAGGCGGACTATTTTTTTGCCGTTATGTCGTATGGCAATATGCTTGCGGCAGGACTTGTTGAATTTGAAAAATTGGCAAACAAATCGGGTATAAAACTCAATTATGCCAATGGAATACTAATGGTAGATAATTATTTGCCTGTGTTTAAAATTGAAGACCAATTGGCAAAAGCACCTGACAGAAAAATAGATGAACATATAAAAATCGTTGTTGAAGACATACAAAACAGGCAGGAAAACCGAATAGAAAAATTGAGTTTGGGTGCAAAAATTTTCTCTGCCATTATTCACCGATATAACAAGTCGCTCAAACCTACCATTGACAAACGATTTTCGATAGACGAGCATTGCACGCTATGTGGAACTTGTGCCAAAGTTTGCCCGATGAACAATATTATCGTTTCGAAAAATGTTGAATATCAGCATAATTGCTCATTTTGCCTTGCCTGCATTCATAATTGTTCCCAGCGTGCAATTCATGTAAAAGGCGAAAAAAGCAATGCCCGTTTTCGGAATGAACATATCGGGTTAAAAGAAATTATCAGCGCAAATCAACAATAAAAAACGACTGTATCTTTTTAGGGAGGAATAAATCCGCGTTATCCGTGCATCATTGTCTTGAATCTTGATTTTCAAAAGATTAAAAAGATGCACAAGATTAATCCTGCCAATCAGGAAAATCTTGATAAAATCACGGTTCAGACAATCTGCGTGCAAAAAAACAGCAGTTGTTTTGTCAGAGATTTTATGCTAACTTTGCAGTAAAATTTCAATCGCCCGCAAGGGCATAAAAAAGTAAAAAGATGAATAACGAAAAGAAAAGTATAAACAGCGCGGAGTCCAAATCTGCAGGGATAACAGAAGATATTTTAACAAACAACTACAACAAAATGCTTCACGAGATAATTGCAGAAGTAAAGATGACTCGTGTTGTGATTGCAAACAGGTTAAATATTTCTGTTACACAACTTTATTGGAATATCGGGAAACGACTTGCTTCCGAAAAATTAGAAAAAGGGTACGGAGGCAAAGTCGTTGAGCAACTTTCGCTTGACTTGAAATCGGAATTTCCTGATACAGAAGGTTTTTCGCCTCGCAGTTTGTGGGATATGAAACGTTTTTACGAGTTTTATATGGAAGAAAATGAAAAACTGCCGCAACCTGTGGCAAAATCTCAAAATCAAATTCTGCCGCAAGCTGTGGCAGTTTTGCCGTGGGGACACAACAGATTGATTTTAAGCAAAATAAAAGAAAAACAGGAGGCGATTTATTATGCAGAGGCAGCGGTAAAAATGGGTTGGACGCGCAATTTGTTATTAAATTTTATCAAAGCCGACACCTATCACAATGCGCGGGAATTGCCAAAACTGCACAATTTTGATGCAACCCTGCCCGAACATTTGCAGCAGCAAGCCGACGAAATGCTGAAAAGTACCTACAATTTGGGATTTTTGGGCATAAAACACCAAATAAAAGAGCGGGAATTGGAACAGCGTTTGGTTGAAAAAATTAAACTTTTCCTGCTCGAACTCGGCGATGGATTTTCGTTTATCGGCAATCAGCACCGTTTGACGTTTAATCAAAAAGAATATTTTGTAGATTTGTTGTTTTTCAATAGGAAAATTAAATCGTTGATAGCCATTGATTTAAAGATAGGCACATTTGAACCCGAATTTGTCGGAAAAATGAATCATTATTTGGGGCTTTTGGACGACCAGATGAAAATGCCCGATGAAAATCACTCAATCGGCATTATTCTTTGCGCCGAAAAAGACCATATTGACGTGGAACTTGCCCTGCGCGATTTTCATAAACCAATCGGCGTTGCCGACTATACAACCATTTTCCCTGAAAAAGAACTTAAAATAATGATTAACAGAGAATTAAGTAAATAAACAACAAATTTCAACCGCCCGAAAGGGTAAAAAAAGCAAAAAAATGATAAAAGAAACAGCAGAGAAATTATTGGAAAGACCTCTCACACAAGAGGATGGAATTAATAACGAAGAGATTGAGGCAGCGGAAGAATTATTGAATTTGAAAATACCTGAACCGTTGAAAGATTTATATTTAAACATTGGAAATCTGTCTTGCTTTATGACTGCGTTTGAACGCTTTTTGAAACCCGAAGAATTGTATCTTGAAAAAGGCAAATTAATTTTTATTGAAGAAAATCAGGAAGTTTGTCGTTGGGGAATTGACCCGGACGAAGAAAACCCCGAAGTTTTTATGTACATACAATTAGAAAATGATACGGAAGAAGAGTATCATTCAGAGAACATAAAACTGTCTGACTTTTTGAACGTTATGATTTATTATCAATTTACGGCAGGCGGTTATGAGTATGACGGCAGCATTTGCGGACAGCAAGAAACGGAAGATTTTATCAAAAATGCAATTTGCGATTGGGAAAAAGCAGTTGACAACAATGGGTTGGTAATTTATTGGCAACCAGGAATGTTGCTGTGGTATTTTACTGACAGAGAAGGAAAAATACAGGACAGTACTGTTTTAATTTCGTCAAATTCAGAAACAAAATTGCAAGAAATGAAAAAATATGGATTTAAAGAATTTTAAATTCTGATAATCAAAAAAATAAAATATCAACCGCCCGCAAGGGCAAAAAAAGAAAGGAGATTAAAAAAATGAAATTAAAGAATGTACTCGTGATTATCGGTGGAATAGGTCTCATTCTCTGGGGATTGTTTCATATAACCTTTTGGGAAGGGCTTGACTGGAAAAATGAATTAATCAAATTAAGCGGGATGAACAGTAATGTGATGCAAATGTTAAATATTGCTGTCATTGTACTGTTATTATCGTTCGGTTGTATTTTTCTTTTTTGCCGCAGAGAAATAGTAAGTACCGGATTAGGGACTG
>JAITTF010000188.1 GCA_031287215.1 Bacteroidales bacterium | reverse complement strand
GTCAAAGTCAGAAAAAGACAGTCAACGATAAGATTCTTGCACTATGAAGAAATATAGGCATGTTTAACATAATTATGTTAATGCAGTATTAACGTAATGATAACATTCCGTTAACATAGGTTTATTTTTTTTATCATACATTTGGGATGTAAACATTTTGAGAATATATTTTACAAAATGGAAATTTATGTAGTGTTAATTGATAATATCCGACGAATATGTGCCAATTAGACAATAACAATAATAATCAGGGTATTCAGGATCGTAATTATTGGGTTGATTTGTTATATAACCTTTCTATTCCTATTTTAAAAAATATGAGTAGGGGTGAACTAAAGCAGAAAATGTTGGTTCAAGTAAGTACCACATGGGACAACAGAAATAAAGAGATTGCTTATTTTGAAGCATTTGGTCGATTAATGAGTGGCTTGTCGCCTTGGCTCTGTTTGCAAGACTGCAATAGTAAGGAAATTAGTTTAATTGATGAATTGAAACGTTGGTCGATGCAATGCTATTTAAATGCAGTAGATGAAAATAATCCTGATTATTTATTGTGGGATCATACACATTCATTGGTTGATGCCGCTTACATAGTCAGTAGCTTTATTCGTGCCCCCGAAGTTTTATGGCAACCTTTAGATAATGTAACGAAACAAAAATATATACACAAATTAAAAAAGCTCCGGGAAATTTCACCTCCGTATAATAATTGGTTGCTATTTAGGGCTATCATTGAGACATTCTTGCTGTTGATTGACGAAGAGTATGATGGTTACGTACTTACTTTTACTTTACAAAAAATGAACGAATGGTACGTTGGAGACGGTTGGTATTCTGATGGACCCACGTTCTCAATGGATTATTATAACAGTTTTGTTATACATCCCATGTTGATAGAAATCATAGAAGTTCTGGTGAAAAAGGGAATGTTTCCTCCGAGCTATTTTAATACGGTTCTTAACAGAATGAATAGATATAATGAATTATTGGAACGTATGGTTTCTCCAGAAGCAACTTTTCCTATAATGGGGAGATCTATCCCGTATCGAATGGGAGTTTTTCATTCGCTGGCACTTTCCTCTTGGAAGTATGGATTGCCACAGTCTCTTTCTTATGGCCAGATTCGCAACATGTTGACTTCGGTAATGAAAAAAATGTTCTCAAATGAAGATAATTTTGACAAAGATGGTTTCTTACAATTAGGATTTATGGGATATCAACCAAACATTGCCGATCATTACACAAATACAGGAAGTTTATACATGACAGCATTAACATTTTTGCCTTTGGGTCTTCCTGTTCATCATGAATTTTGGTTAGCTCAACCGGAAGAGTGGACTTCACAAAAAGTTTGGTCGGGTAAAAATGTTCGAAATGATGGAAAGTATGCAAATTGTAACGGATGATGAAACAGCTCCCAATCGCTATTGTCTCAAAAATAAAAGCTGGAAATGATGAAAGCAAAAGATAATCAATAACATGACGAAAAATAAAATCATACTAAATTGGATGCCTCCGGCAACGTTAAATTTTGCATCTCCGTCTTTATCTGCCTTGAAAAGCTATCTGACAAAATTTGATTATGAAGTCAAAATAGTTTATTGGAATCTTAAATTAGCCGAGTTGCAATGTGGATTTTTGTGGTTAAAGACACCTGATTTTTATGATGATGAAATGCGGTCATTGTTGCTTTTTTTTAATTATATCGCAATAAAAAGAAATGATACTAATGCATATAACCAAGTAAAAGGAATACTTATCGCTATTAAACCTCAATATTTGACCAGAGACATAGATGTTTATGATCTTCATATGAAAGCTTATGCAGATGAACTGGATTGTTACATAGATGATATTTTATCGAAAATTGATGATAGTAATATATTGTACTATGGAATGTCAGTCATGTTTTATCAATGGATATTTTCATCTATATTGGCAGAGAAAATCAAAATAAAAAATCAGGAAAGTAAAATAATTATTGGAGGAATAAGTTCAAAAGAATCAGCGGTTGCTTATCTTGAAAGCTTTGATCAATTTGATTTTGCTCTTTGGGGAGAATCGGAAATTAATTTAGAAATTTTGAGCAAAGAGTTGATTGAAAACAATGAAAATATTGATTTTGATAAATTATTGAATACTGCGTTTAGAAAAAATGATAAAATTAAAATTTCTAAACATCGAAAGTGTAATTATATAGATTTTTCCAATGATAAAAGTATATTTGATATTTCTGATTATTTTGAACAGAAAAAAATAATTGATGAAATATTTAATGATCAAATTAAGGAAAGAATACCTATAGAGGGCGCAAGGGGGTGTCATTGGAAAAAATGCAATTTTTGTTATTTGAATACCGGATACAAATATAGACTAAAACCGGTTTCTTTAATTATTTATGAAATAAAAAAACAAATTTCCAAGTATAATGTGTTTTCCTTTTGTTTTTTAGATAATGATTTAGTTGGGCTAGACAAAGAAAGATTCAAACACTTATTAGATGAATTAATTGAAATAAAAAAGGTTTATCCTAATTTTTCAATAGATATGGCTGAGGTCATTACAAATGGGATCGATTCTTCAATAATACGGAAAATGTTTTTTGCTGGTTTTGAGTCTGTTCAAATAGGATATGAATCTCCAAGTAATTCATTGTTAAAAAAAATAAGAAAAAAGAATTCTTTTGCAAGTAATCTTTTATTTATAAAGTTTGCTCAAGTTTATAATATTGGTATTTCTGGAGCAAATGTTATCATGGGGCTTTTGGAAGAGACAGACAATGACATAATAGAAGCTATAAAAAACTTACATCATTTGCGGTTTTTCTTACTAAGAGGACGTTTTAGGCATAGTTATACTTCTTTAGGAATTATGCATACTAGTTCATACTATGATAAATTAGAGAATAAAATTGAACATTTGTCAAGAAATCAAATAAT
>JAITTF010000086.1 GCA_031287215.1 Bacteroidales bacterium | reverse complement strand
TTCTATAACGGACTTATC
Source organism: Bacteroidales bacterium (assembly GCA_031287215.1). GTDB lineage: Bacteria > Bacteroidota > Bacteroidia > Bacteroidales > WCHB1-69 > JAGVVH01. Next base: position 2,575 of record JAITTF010000086.1, on the reverse strand, counting down.
CGGGACTGTTTCCAAGATCTTGTTAATATCGATCTCCAGGCCTTCGAGTTGTGCTGCATCATATGGAGATAATGGCGCTTTTAAGCGGTATATTTCGCTGACTAATTCTGTTTGTGGGGAGAGAGTTTTTACAGTTTGCTTATCACTATCTTCAGCGCATCCAGTTTGCAGAGGCTTCCAATATCTAGCGTTTACCTGCCTGCAAATCCAAGCTGATACTACTGTTTTTCCAACATCCGTGTCGGTTCCAGTTACAAAAATGTTCATTTGTTACCTCTCTTTAAAACGACAAATGCTAATTTATAGTTCAAATTGATAGAGGTTCTTCTAGCTAATAATCTAGCCGCTATTTTGCTTTGATTATATTGCGGATTCACGTAATTCGCTCCAATATATTTAAAATGTTCCGCTGCAGAAATAGCATTCTCAAACTCAAGTTTATACTCTTTAGAACTGAATGATATTATTTCCCCATGTTTTTTAGATATCTCGCGAATCTCATCTTCCGATTTATATTCTGTATCAAAAATCTTAATTCCTTTTTCGGCAAATAGCTGTTCGTATTCCCGAAAGCTGCCTCATGTTAAAATTGAAAAGACGAGATATTCGCATTTCAACAAAATACTTCCCAAAAAGAACTCAAAATTTTTGAACCATTGGAAAGCTAAATTCGAAACGATAAGATCATATGAATTTTTAAAATTATAGTTTTCTGCATCACATATTATATAGTTACCCTTACTAGCTTTCCTTTTTGCAATCTCTACCATCTTTTCAGAAATATCACACAAAGTATATTCGGCGTCAGTGTAGTACTCTTGTAAAGCAATAGTTGTAAACCCTGTTCCACATCCTATATCCAGAATGTCTTTTGGATTTTTTATGAATTTTGAACAAATATCAGCAAGATAATCGGAGGATAGTTTTTGAACAATTGCATGATCATCGTATGTTTCTGCAGATTTTTCGAAACCTCTTATCATGGTTTTAGGCATTCTACTAGTTTTTTAATCTTTTCAACAGAGTGTTTTGCACTTAGAGCAATTCTAATTCGTGGGGTTGGAGAGGTTGGTTTAGCAATTCCGGCTACGACTACTTTGTTTTCAAAACATTTCTCTTTCGTTCTACGCATAGATTCTGTGCTTTCACATAAAATCGGGATTATATTTGTTCCGTTCCCTATTGTTTGCCTGCCAATGGATTTAAGTTCTTCCCTTAGATTATCTGCTTTATTTAGCAAATCTTTTCGTATTTTTGACATAGATTTAACAAGTTTCCAGGAAGCCATAGCGGCACCTATGCAAAAAGGAGACAGAGCTGTCGAGTATATAAAACTTCTACAGCATTGAATAAGATAATCTTTGATTAGATTAGAACAGGCGATGTACGCTCCTGAAGAACCAAGAGCCTTACTGAAAGTCCCCATAACTATTGTAGTTTCAGAATTCAGTTTGAAATTAGTCGATAATCCATATCCTTCTTTACCGTAGAGTCCTGTTGCATGTGCTTCATCGAGGTATAAAAGAGTTCCATACTTATTGGATAGATCTGATAAAACCTGAAGATCTGCCGTGTCGCCATCCATCCCAAAAACTGTTTCTGAAACGATGATAATACTTTTCGTAGTTTCATTTTTCAAAATGGATTCCAAGTGATCATAGTCGAGATGATTAAATCTCATTAATTTTGCACCACTCGCAAAAACTCCTTGGTACATGCTAGCGTGGTTTAACTTGTCGAAAATTACAGTTGTGTTTTTGTCAGCTAGGCATTCTAGAACTCCAGAATTCAACTGAAATCCAGAATTGAAAATCAGAGAATTTTCTGTCATTTTATCTCGTGCAATTATCTTTTCAAACTCACAAAATATTTGCTTGTTTCCAGAAAGCAATCTTGACCCAGTACTCCCTGCTCCATATTCCATTGCTGCCTTAATACCCGCTTGGAGAACTTCCTCATTTTGAGAGAGTCCTAAATAGTCATTACTGAAAAAATCCAAATACTCCTTTGAATAATTTATTAATTTTCTACAAATAGAATCTTTTTTCATTTCTTTAATAAACTTCTGATAATCTCGAATATAATGAAGCAAGCCTAATACTTTAAATATAATATAAATTATGAGATAAGCATAAACTAAAATTCTTTTACTATCTATAGAGAAAAATACTTAGCTACATTCTACGGAATCCTAATTTGGTAAGAAAGTCAAGGCTTGTCCGATATAAAAGGCCACAAAACGCCTCTGTTTCGCCTTCAATCTTTAATAAGGCTAGAAGCCAGCCCTAGGGGGAGCATTTTTTCCTTCTCTACTCGCCTAAAAAGCTTAGGACTTCAGTCTCTCATTATCGCAAAATGTTGTTGTCGTATAAGCTAGGCTTGTATTCCTAGTCTATTGTTCCGCTTTTAGTTAATATACGGTCAGCTTTTGATTTGCAAAATCCACCTCTCTTTCGTTTAATCGAAAACACCTGCTAAGAAAAAATAGAGGCGGCGAGACCTGCAGCCAAGGTCAAATAGTTCTTTATTTGTTTCCATATCTCCAAGCTATGCTTAGCTAAAGGGTATGTAATTA
>JAITTF010000082.1 GCA_031287215.1 Bacteroidales bacterium | reverse complement strand
TCCAAGATAAACTCCGGAACTAACATTTTCGACACGATGGATAATAACTCGTCCGAACTTGGTTTTTCTATTTTTTTCCTTCCCATAGTTATTGATATTTTTTTACGCCACAAAGATCGAAAAAAAATCATAGCACTGCAAAAAAAGAATTAACCTTTCTTGGTGGTAAAAGTATAATAAAAAATATTATAAAAAAAACAGTGGTCGCTCTTATCTAACAAATGGGTTGTATTTGCTAATAAGTGGGAACTCTTATCTAATAAATGGTCATTTTTCCATCCATTTTTTTAGTGATTTTACTCTCCTTTTGGAAACTTCAATAGGTGTATTTTGGATAAAAACTAACCGTTCTTGCTTTGAGATACTAACCTTAGTGATAAAAATGCTATTCACAAGAGTGTTGTGGTTGATTCGGATAAAACCATATTCCGAAAGGTCTTTTTCATATTTTTTCAGTATTTTGGAGCTACTCATAGGCTTACCATCAGTGATGAAAATAGTAGTTAATCCCGTACACTGAATCAACTTCCGAAGGATTGTAACGCATCATCAACCACGAGGGTGGATCATTGACCAAAGAAAAAGAGTATTGCAAAAAAAAAATTAACCTCAAAAAACTATCCCAATTTATGAGTAAAATGTTTTGTATATTTGCGACGCTGTTTTTTATTTATTAATAATGAGTTTTTATTCAAAAAAAATACAGCAAACAGACGGCTTATATCATGGTTTTGATGATGTTATGGTTCTGTTTTTTAATAATGTTGATCAAATTATAATTGTCCATTTTTATGAATAATAATGACAAATTGAACGTTTCCGGTGAGGAAATAATTGAAAATAAACAGAGTAAAGTTACCAACAAAAAATCGTTGAAAGTGGCCATTTTTATTATTGCTGCAATTGTTGTTTTTTATCTGGGTGCCAATTTTTTGAAAGGTATAGATACTTTCGGCAAGAAAATAATCTATTATGCTGTATTTGAGAATATTAGTGGGGTTGTGGTAGGAAGTTCGGTGCTGATCAACGGCTACCCGATAGGAAAGATTAAAAGTTTACAGTTTGTCGATGATAAAAAAGGGGCAATTTGTGCGGAAATGTTGATTAAAGAATATTTTCCTATCCCTACTGATTCTAAAATCAATCTGGAAAGTGCCCTACTCGGAGGTACTACGCTGAATGTACAATTAGGAAATGCTACCACTTACATCAAGAATCGCGATACTATTCAGGTGGAAAAAATCCCCGGATTGATGGATGTAGCGGAGCAACTTGTAACTAAATTAAATTCTACGCTCGTATCAATAGATTCTATTGCATTCTCGTTGAAAGAGGCAGTAGTTACCAATCACGGTGCCGATAATTTGGCAAAATCTTTAGATAATATTGAGAAAATTTCTGCCGATATTAAAAATGTTACGCCCAATTTAAACCGCTTGGTGGCTGATTTAACCCATTTTAGTGCGATGTTAAAAGATAATTCTACTCAGTTGAATCAGATTATTGCTAATATGAATAATATTGCCGATTCTATAGCGAAAGCAAATGTAGCATCCGTAATCAAAAAATTGGATCATACGATGACAGAGTTGAACGGAATAGTGGCTAAAATCAACAAAGGAGATGGTAACGTGGGTAAATTGGTCAATGATGAAGCGCTCTATAAAGATATTGAAACTGCCATTAAAGACGTGGACATCCTGATTAAAGATATCAAAGAGAATCCAAAAAGATACATCAACATTACTGTATTTGGTAAAAAAGAGAAAAAATAACACTATCAACAAAATAAAATTATTAGTATTGTGGAAATTATAGGAAAAATTATTCAGAAATTAGAACTGCAATCCGGCATGGGAAAAACCGGAAACAGTTGGCAAAAACAGGAATTTATCGTAGAAACAGTAGAACAATACCCTAAAAAAGTGTGTTTAAACCTTTGGGGCGACAAAGTGGATACGCTTGCTCATTATCAAATCGGAGATCCTGTAGTTGCCTCAATTAATATAGAGTCAAAAGAATACAATGGGAGATGGTACACCGAAGTAAGATGCTGGAAATTAGAAAAACAACTTACTGCTCAACCCGCTACTGTTGCTTCACAAAGCACTACAGCTAACTATTTACCTCAAGAAGATGCCCTTCTTACGACATTCACGGACGAAGGAGACAACACAGACTTGCCCTTTTAATTTTTCAGAGACGTAGTACACTACGTTTTTACTTATCTTATAACAAATGTACGGTATCTGTCATCTATCCTCGATTCCCATCAGGGCGGAAGTTTCCGAGAAGTCGGAATTGGCTACTCAATTGCTCTTTGGTGAAGCCTATCAGGTAGTAGAAAAAGAGGAGCATTGGATAAAAATCAAAACTTGTGATTGCGGTTACGAAGGATGGTTAGACGCTAAATTGTTAAATCCATCACGGGAGGAAGAAAATCAATACCTGACCGCAGAAAAATATTTTGTCAAAGAGCTGGTTTTAAACATTAGAAAATTAGATAACTACCTGCAATTTCCCATTTTTGCAGGTTCATCTTTTCCATTTCCCAAAAATAATGTACTCACCTTGGGAGAGGAGTCTTTTATGGTAATGCTTCCCCAAGAGACGACCATCACCTCCCACGCTCATCTGAGTAAACAACAATTGTTGCTTGTAAAATTTGTATCACAATACTTAGAGTCTCCATACTTATGGGGAGGTAGAACGCCGGCAGGTATTGACTGCTCCGGTTTAGTACAAATCGCTTTGAAAAGTATTGGTATAGCATTGCCCAGAGATGCTTCCCAACAAGCCCTTATAGGTGATAATATCGATTTTATGGAAGAGGCAAAAGCAGGTGATCTTGCTTTTTTTCAAAACAATGAAGGCAATATCATCCACACTGGTATTATTTTAGGAAACAACACCATTATCCATTCCAGTGGCAAAGTTCGCATAGATGCTCTTGATCAAACCGGCATCTTCAATAAAAACACCCAGCAATATACTCACTTTTTGCGGGTGATAAAAAGGGTCATCCCTGTATAGTTTCATTTTTGTTTGTTAAGTAGGTGTTATAATATTATTTATTTTCTCTTGTCGGATAAAAAAAACTATTCCTTACTTTTTTTACTGCAATTTGCTGTTTTGTAAATTGAATGTTTTTAAAATATTAGTTATATTGTTTGCATTAATTTTGCATTTTATATTTTTGTTATATTGTTTAGTTGTGTAAATATTTGATTGATAGTTTTTTTTTGTAATTATCTCAATATATTTTTTTTTGTACAAAAAACATCAAAAGAGTATATTATAATAAAAATATTTATATATTTTTACCGAAATAAAAATGAATTTTGAGAAGGATATTCAAATTAAAAACAATTTAATTTTTTAGATTATGATAAACTTGCAAAATTTAAAAAAAACATATCACAGTGATCATCCTGTTTTAGCTTTAAGAGGAGTTGCAGAGCAAGCACACCGTTTTGTAAAACTCAAAGACGGTTTAGTCCTGAACTAATTTTTCCATTATTGGTAAAAAAGATCTATTTTTCCTCTATATTTTTTGAGAGAGAATTCATGTGTCTGTGTATAATTGAAAAAATTTATGTACATTTGCACTGTATTATAGATGCAAAGAAAGTGCCATGAATAGAGAAGATTTCAAAATTTTATATCAAGAAGTTTATAAACGTCCCTTAGTTTATTTAGATAATGCTGCAACAACGCAAAAGCCTCAAGTAGTGATAGATGCACTATCAAAGTATTACGAAACCATCAATAGTAATATTCACAGAGGAGTTCATTTTTTAAGTCAAAAGGCGACAGACCAATTTGAGGAGGCGCGCCGTGTAGTACAACGGTTTATCAATGCCGGGGAGTCTGCTGAGGTCATCTTTACCAGAGGCACTACAGAATCTATTAATCTGATTAGCTCTTCATTTGGTAAAGCATTTTTTCAAAAAGGAGATGAAATCATCATTTCTCAAATGGAGCACCATGCCAATATCGTACCTTGGCAATTGATTGCAGAAGAAAAGGGGGCTACTCTGAAAGTGCTTCCTTTTGACGAAAACGGCATTTTACTGATTGACCAATTGGAAAGTCTTATTACTTTTAAAACGAAGATTGTTGCAATTACTCACATTTCTAATTCATTAGGTACTATTAATCCGGTAAAAAAGATCATTGACATAGCGCATCGACATGATATTCCGGTAATGATAGATGGGGCACAAGCGGTTTCGCATCTCAAAGTAGATGTGCAAGCCTTGGATTGTGATTTTTACTGTTTTTCAGGGCATAAACTCTATGCTCCTATGGGAATAGGGGTGATGTATGGAAAACGAAAATGGTTAGACCAAATGCCTCCATATCAAGGTGGTGGTGAGATGATTAGTCAAGTTACCATAGCAAAAACCATTTTCAACGAGCTTCCCTTTAAGTTTGAAGCCGGTACACCTGCCGTAGGCGATGTAATAGGCTTAAAAACTGCCATTGAGTATGTTGAAAATAGGGGCATTGAGAATATTGCTCAATATGAACAGACACTGCTTGAAGCGGCAACGCAAAAGTTGTTAGCAATTCAGGGTTTAAAGATTTACGGCACTGCACCTCACAAAGCCGCCATCATCTCTTTCCTGTTGGAAGGCATTCATCCCTATGATGTAGGCGTTATTATTGATCATTGTGGTGTGGCAGTTCGTACCGGACATCATTGTACACAACCGATTATGGACAAGTTCTCTATTGCCGGCACAGTCAGAGCCTCTTTTGCATTTTATAATGATTTGTCTGACGTAGATGCTTTAGTCGAGGCGGTAAAAAAAGCGCAAATGATGCTGGGATAGCGGTTGAGAATTTTCAAGAAAAATTCGTATATTTCCTCTATATTTTTTGAGAGAAAATTTATGTGTCTGTGTATAATTGAAAAATTTTATGTACATTTGTTGCCGCATTTTTCCGATGAAAATGTAATTAATTTATGTTGTTTAATTTTTTAAAATAAGTAATAGATGCTGAAAAGAATTCTTGTATTATCGTTATGCTTTGTCGCTTTGCTGGCGATCTTCAGTCGAGAAGATAAAAGCAGCAAATTTAAGCCTAAAGTACCTATCACTACTGTTAATTCTGAATATAGCGAAAGTAAAGTTGAAGCATCTCAACCAGAAAAACTGAAAGATTTAGGTCACAGTGTCTTGGATACGATGCGTATTGATACGAGGACTAATTTGATTAGATTTCCAAAACCTACTTTCCATTTTACCGTAAAAAATAAAACTTGTTTTTATAATAAAAAAATACACAATTATGAAGAACAATGGTTCGTCAGTAAAGACACCTTAGAAGAAGGAGTTGAGGGGACATTTACCGAGATAGGAGAAAACTATGGATTTGCAACATTCCTTGAAACCAAAGAACATAATAAAATCTTAGTACTTATTGATCATCTATTAATTTATCAAACACGAGGCTGTGGATATGAGGGAGGAAATCATGGAGGTGAATCTAAACATACTTTCATCATAGATTTATAAATCTATAAAATTGCACAAAAATACCTCCAAAAGAGAAAAGGTTTACAGGACAACTTTAATTCAATACCCCCACTACCCAATACCCAATGATAGTAAAACCCAAAAAAAGATTAGGACAACATTTCCTTAAGAATGAAGCTATTGCGAAGCAGATTGTGGAAGCGATAGTGAGTAACAATAAGCATGTTTTGGAAATAGGACCCGGTATGGGCGTATTGACAAAATATCTACTTCAAAACCAGGATGTTGAACTATCTGTAGTGGAATTGGATGAAGAGTCGGTGCTTTACCTTAACGCTCATTTTTCCGAATTAAAAGAGAAAATATTTGCCGAAGATTTTCTTCAGTTGCCATTAGACAAACTTTATCACGAGAATCTGACTATTATCGGTAATTTTCCTTATAATATCTCTTCGCAAATACTTTTCAAATTATTGGATTATAAAGAATTAGTTACAGAGTTGGTGGGCATGTTCCAAAAGGAGGTTGCCGAGCGAGTAGCTGCCAAGCCGGGCAACAAACAGTATGGGATTTTGACAGTTCTTTTGCAGGCTTTTTACGATATTGAGTATCTTTTTACGGTAGATGAAAATGAATTTAATCCTCCTCCAAAGGTAAAATCTGCAGTCATTAGAGTAACCAGAAATAGAGATAAAAAGCTATCCTGCGATGAGCAGTTATTTAAGAGAGTCGTCAAGACTGCCTTTAACCAAAGGCGTAAAACATTACGTAACTCATTGAAGGTATTTAATTTTCTGGAATCCTTTAAGAGCGATCCAATATTTGACCTTCGACCGGAGCGGCTTTTGGTTGCACAATTTGAATTGATTGTGGAGCATATTGTTTAAGGGTTTCTCCTTTATTTCTCTGCCCTCTCAATCTCCTTTACAATCTTCTTGGGGAGGTTTTTGATGCAGTGGTGGCATTGCATGTCTTCGGTGTACATACGCCCTATGCAGTAGTTGGAGTGTTTACACTCGCTCTTTTCTAATCCGTTGTAAACCTTATTGATAAAGTCGGTCTCATGGATGAGCACGCGTGCCATCTGAACGGCAATAAAACCATCGTTGAGCACGGTTTCCATATTTTCTTTAGATGTAATACCCCCTACGTAAATCAATGGCATTTTCAAGGCTTTGCGAAATTGAAGTGCTTCTTCTAAAAAGTAGTTTTCTTTGTAGGGTACTGAAGGAATGATAAACCAACCAAACAGACGAATGACTATTTTAAGCCACCAAAAATTCTTCATATTCATATAATAAGCCAGCGTTTTATAGGGCATAGCCCCTCTCATGACCTCCATCGGAGCTTTACTAACAAAACCGGCGGTAAGCACTAAAGCATGTGCCCCCAATTTTTCTAATTCTTGAGCTACCGTAAGACATTCATCTGTTTTCAAACCCCCTCTAAAGCCATCTTTCATGTTGGTTTTGACTACTACTGCCAGGTCATCACCGGCAGCTTTCATCACCTCTTGGATGACCATTTTCATAAATAACATTCTATTTTCTAATGAACCACCAAATTTATCTTTTCTGCGATTGGTATAGGGTGATAAAAATTGGCTAATCAAATAACCATGTCCTGCATGAATTTCTACACAATCAAAACCGGCTTTACGCGCCAGCGTTACTGCTTTTCCAAAATCTTTTACCAATTCATCTATTTCAGGTTCAGTCAATTGTTGGTAGAAAGTGGGTGAATAGAGATTAAATCCACCGGAAGCACCTACCGGTTTTTGACCACAGGTAGCTCTATGGGTCATATTGCCGCAATGTCCTAACTGGATAGAGGCTTTAGCCCCTTCCGCATGAATGGCATCGGTAAGTTTTTTGAGATCAGGAACGACCTCTTCCCGCATCCAGAGTTGACTTTCAAAAGAGATTCCGCTCCTATTGATAGAGGCATACGCCACAGTAGTCATGCCAATGCCACCTTTAGCTACTGCCGTATGATAGTTGTAAAGGGCTTCAGAGGGTCTGTTATGATGCGCCATATTCTCAAAAGCAGCTGAGCGAATAGTGCGATTTTTGAGCGTAATAGGTCCGATTTGACAAGGGGTGAAAATAATTGAATCGTTCATAAGTATTTGAATATTTCATTTTTGTTTATAATTTGTCTTTTAAATAATAGCCGGTATAAGAATTTTTGCATTTAGCGATCTGCTCCGGCGTTCCTTCTCCCACGACCTGTCCGCCTGCTTCACCGCCCTCTTTGCCCAAATCAATCACCCAATCGGCACATTTTATCAATTCCATATTATGTTCAATCACTATGATAGAATTGTCATTCTCAATCAATTTATTAAAAGCATGATAAAGTTTATTAATATCATGAAAATGCAATCCCGTAGTGGGTTCGTCAAAGATAAACAGGTTTTTATTGCCCGAATTTCCTTTTGAAAGATAATAAGCCAGTTTTACTCTTTGTGCTTCTCCACCGGAAAGCGAAGAAGAGGATTGCCCCATTTGCAGATAGCCTAATCCTACCTCTTGCAGGAGAATCAATTTATCGAGAATATTCTTTACCGTTTTATTCTCAGGAATAGATTTGAAGAAATCTACCGCTTCATTTATCGTCATTCTAAGGATGTCGAAGACATTTTTTTCATTAATTTTAATCTCTAAAACCTCATCTTTAAAACGGAATCCGTTGCATTCGGGGCAAACTAAATCCAAATCCGCCATAAATTGCATCCCCACGTGCACCATGCCTTCGCCTTGGCACTCTTCACAACGTCCTCCCGGAATATTCATGGAAAAAAAACCGGATTTGCAGTTCCTTTGTTTAGCAAGAGGTTGATTAGCAAATAGATCTCTAATATCATCATAAGCCTTTATAAATGTAGCCGGATTGGAACGGGAGGACCGTCCTAATGGATTTTGATCTACCAGAACAATATTTTTGATTTGTGATAAATCAACATTTATTTTTTTGTATTTTCCTTGAATCTCTTTAGCCCCTTCAAGCATTCTTTGCAAAGCAGGGTAGAGGATACTCCTAATGAGCGAGGTCTTTCCCGAACCACTAACGCCTGTAATTGCCACGAAAATCTGAAGTGGAATTTTGACGGTAATATTTTTAAGATTATGTTCTTTAGCACCTACAATTTCCACATACTCTTTCCATTTTCTGCGTTTTGCAGGTAGCGCAATAGAGAGGTTATCGGAACTGTTTTTATTTTCCATACCTCTAAGATAACCGGCAGTAAGATTGTCGGTTTTTTCGATCAATTGGTTAAAATTGCCTTCAAAGACCACTTTTCCGCCCAGACTACCGGCATAAGGTCCAATATCAATGATATAATCGGCATTTCTGATAATATCTTCATCATGTTCTACGACTACGACCGTATTGCCAATATCGCGCAATCTTTGGAGCACTTTTACTAATGTTAAGGTGTCTTTAGGATGTAGTCCGATGCTGGGTTCGTCTAAAATGTAAAGCGACCCTACCAGACTACTGCCCAACGAAGTAGCTAAGTTAATGCGTTGGGATTCACCTCCCGAAAGGGTACGGCTACTTCTATTAAGTGTAAGATAACCTAACCCTACATCGACCAAGAATCCTGTTCTTTTGACCAATTCCTGAATAATATGTTGTGAAATTTGTCCTTCATTTTCGTTTTCAGGCTTGAAATTAACGAAAAAATCATGCAATTTATCCAACGATATCTGTACTAAATCACTGATACTTTTGCCATTAACTTTAACATAATTAGCATCTTTTCGCAGATGAGTACCTCTACAATCGGGGCACAAGGTCTGACCTTTATAGCGGGATTGCAGCACACGATATTGGATTTTATAGATATTCTCTTGTACAAAATTAAAAAAATCGAGCACGCCATAGACGCGGTGTTGTGGATCGCCTAACCAAAGCATATTAAACTCTTGTTCTGTTAATTCTTCTACAGCCCGATAGATGGGGAACCCTACTTTAACTGCATTTTTAATAAAATCATCGCGCCATTCACTCATTTTCTCGCCACGCCAACAAGTTACAGCTCCATCAATTACCGACAAGGAGCGGTCAGGGATGACCAAATCTTCGCTGATTCCTTCAATCATGCCCAAACCGTTACAGACTTTGCAAGCTCCATAAGGATTATTGAAGCTGAAAAAGTTAGGCGATGGCTCTTCAAAAGAGATATCATCTAATTCAAAAAGATTGCTGAATTTTTTTCTGCTGATTTTTCCTTCATATTCCGTCTGAACGAGGCAATTGCCTTTACCCTCTTTAAAAGCAATTTGAATAGAATCCGTAACGCGTGAAAGATGACTTTCTATGGTTTCCGGTTTAAAACGGTCTATCAGCAGATAGAGCGGGTGTTTGACGCTCTCTTTTTTATTGATTTCTTCTATGTTAACGATTTCTTGATGATAGACGAGTCTGTTAAATCCTTGTTTTTGAACTATTTCCAATTGTTCTTGCAGACTTCTTCCCGACACAATCTGAAGGGGTGCCAGAATATAAATTGTAGTCGCATTGGGGAGTGATTGGATAAACTCCAACACATCCGCAATATTTTCTCTTTTTACCTCTTTATTACTAATAGGAGAGTAGGTATGACCAATGCGGGAGAATAATAGTTTCAGGTATTCGTATATTTCGGTAGTAGTTCCCACGGTAGAGCGGACATTCCTATTGATGACCTTCTGCTCAATGGCAATTGCAGGAGGGATCCCTTTGATGTAATCTACTTCCGGTTTAGCAATTTTACCCATAAACTGACGTGCATACGAACTAAGGCTCTCAATATAACGGCGTTGTCCTTCGGCGTATAAGGTGTCAAAAGCTAAAGATGTCTTCCCAGACCCTGAAAGTCCGGTAATTACGATCAATTTACTGCGAGGCATCTCTACATCAATATTTTGTAAATTATTGACTTTAGCCCCTTTAATAATTATTTTTTCCTCCATCTGCGATTTTCAGTTAACCTGCAAAATTACGAAAAAAATATGATTTTATTTTATTTTTTCTCTTAGTTCTGTTTTTTTGTCTATGATATTTTATTACTCCTCTGTGTTACTCTGTGATAAAAATAAATTAATGATTGGTTTGAATGATTATTCAATATTTATCCGCTCCCTTTGGGTTTCCCGCTAATTTTAGTACAGATCTTATTTTGGCGGGATTAATATTCATGAATAGGAATGGAATCTTTAAAATAACCTTCTACAGCAGTTCCGTTAAGGCATCGTTGATTGAAAACTATTTCATAAACTCCTTCGTTGATGGTTTTTATATTGAGAGTGCCTGCGATAAAAGTATGTTGTTCTTGGTAAAGTCCTGTGTGATAATAATATTCTCCGTTTACAATATTCCCATAACTCGGAATATTAGCATAAGTATAATTACCATCAAAGTTGGGAAAAGAGATGAAATTGAAGGAGGAATAAGCAGTTTCTAAAGCACTGTCAGTAATTAGCTTAAGGTAGTATTTGGAGGTGCCAAAAGAATGTTCCATTTTGCCTAAAGTAAGTGGATATTCATTATTTCCTATTTTAAGGTAATTATCGTTGACTGTAACTGTACAAGTTGCCGGTTTTAAGTTGTTTACAATCACAGTAATGGTTGTAGTTCCTCGTTTTAGGGCTGCGATAGTACCTTCTGCTGATACCGATACGATCTCTTTGTTATCGCTCATCCATTGAGTGGTTTCTATTTCTGCTTTAGCTGGTTCTATTTTGACATTCAATTTGGCAACTTCTCCTACATGTAATGTAATTGAGTCGGGATTAATTGTTGCTTTTTCTACCTCTTTTTTGCAGGAATTAACAGTAGCTAAGACAATAACAACCGCTAACAGGAATAGTATTTTTCTCATATTTATTGCTATAATTTATTACTTTGCAAAAGTACAAAAAAAAACGGAATACTTTAATTTTTGTATAGAAAATTTATTGGTAGGAATTAAGTACGATCCGAATGCTGTGGAACACTATAATTTAAAGAAACAATTGCCGCAAAGCACGCCCAAAAAGGGAGAGCTAATTTGTCGGTATCTAAAAAGTTGTTCATGAAACCATGAATAAAATAGGTAATTAAGGACAATGTTATACACAAAGTGAGTAATCTGATTTTTTTGTCGTAGGAACGGATATAAGTAGTAATTCCCTGATACAATATCAAGACTATCAATACCAATAGGGAAAGAAACCCTATAGTGCCGGTCTCAGCAAATTGTCCGAGATATTCACTATGAGCATTACCACCATCACCAAAATCGGTAGAAATAATGGTTTGGTATTTACTGTTTTGATAAGGAGCGTATTTGAATTGATAAGTTCCCGGTCCCCAACCCCAGAAAGGTTTTTCTTTAATCATTTCTATAGCACAATACCAACGATTTAGTCGTTCTACATTGGAAGCATCTGTGCTTATATTGGACATAGACTGAATTTGTTCGGTTAGATTGCCGCTGGCATCTTGTTTGTTTTTTGATAATTGATATAGAATATCATCCGAAAAAGTGTAAAAAACTAAACCTAATATAGCTATTCCTGTTATTAACCACGAAAATTTTATTTTCAATTTCAGCACTACCCAAACTCCAATAGCAGCTACTACACTAAGCCAAGCAGCACGACAAAAGGAAAGATATAATCCTCCCAGAATAATTGCCGACATAATTAAAAAAAAGAAGCGGTATCCTTTTTTACTTTTATCAAAAAAGGCAAACCCAACAGTTATGGGTAGAAAAAAAGCTAATGCTGCCCCATAAGCAGTATGGTCATTATAAAAAGGAGACATAATCCAATGACCTACCTCTTCTGAAAACTGATAGCCTGCATGTCTTATCGTAGTAATAATAACAACGATTGAGAGTCCTAAAGCGTAACTTCCAAAAAACTTGAGTATATGTTCTTTGTTTTCAGTAAAATAAGGAACCAATACAAAAAAACAAGAGACTATAAACCAGAGTTTTGAAATCCAAAATTTAATTGAAACACCCGGTAAAGTACTTGTTATGGAGGTTAATAACAACCATACTAAATATAAACAGATAGCTATAGTAATGGGATTTTTAAGCAGTTTTTTATCGTAAGAAATACCTGAGAGCGAACGTCCGAAAAAAAGTAAAGTGAGACACATCATGATGACTTCAGAAGGTAATGATAAGTCCACCGGCAGTTTAGTGTATTCTGACAGTGAAACCGAAAGCGGGACAGAAAATGCCATCATAGATAACAACCAATCTAATTTGAAAAAGAAAAGATAAAAAGCAACTGCGATAACTGAAATAAGCGGAAAATAGATAAACTCTTTATAAAGTGCTATACTATTGCCTATTACAAAGAATAGACAACTAACTGTCAGCATGATATGGTGTTTATTTTCTTTCAGAAAACTTTTCATGAATAGTGATTATACTTCGTCTTCTTTTTTCTCAGCAATACCTGAGTTTAAAATGCTTTCATAAATCAACAAAGAAAATAGTGATAAAAAGAAAACCGAAACCGTAGAGATAAAAGTAATCATCACCGTTTTAGGATAAAATTTTCTATCGGCAGGCACAGCTTCTTCTACTACAAATTTTACAGGCATACCTGATTCCATGTCCATTTTAGCATTCAATAGTTTTGCTTTGCAAAGTAATTGATAGGTAGCCATTTCATCTAATAATTTTCTAAAAACCAAGCTTTTAGAGCCCCACGGAGCCATTGCTTCAAATTCTTTTTTTAACCGTTGTTTAGCGGCTTCATTATTTTGTGCCACAGCAATTGCATATTGTTGCGTTAATCTTTCGCTTTGTATGTCCATGAAATATAAACCATGTTCCATGCACAATTGAAGGGAATCAGCTATAACCTTAATTTCTGCTGAGATGAGTTTGTCTTGCTTTTGTAAAAGATTGTATGCTGCAACCGCTCTTTCGTGTTCTGTTCTGTTCTTTACGGTATCCAACATAGCTACAATATCGTTAGCCATTGCAGCTGCTTTGACGGGATCCCAATCAGCAACTTCTATAGAAATAGCACCATACTGTGTCCTTTTGATGGTTACCGTATTTTCTAATACTTTATACATTTTATACATAGAATTAGGCTGATTTTCAGGTATATTGTAGTGTTTATGAAGGTCGTTCCTTTTGACAAGAGAATCTAAGATAGGTCTTGATTGCAAAATTTGCATCATCTGTTCGGTCTCCTCTTCCACGGCATACGCTTTAATATCTAAGCGTTCGTTGTAAGTATTTTCATTCAAAATGATCTGGGAGAGTCCATTTGTACGTGGTGCGTAAATAATAGAAGTAGCACTGTATTTGGGACGGATGAAGAAAAAAACTACCACAAAAGTTACGATAGCCGTTATTGCACAGATAATCATCAACGGTTTTTTCCATTTCCATACAAATCTTACTAAATTAAAAGAGTTGTAATTGTTTGAGTTATTCATTTTTAATGTAATATAAAACAGTATTCAATTTTTTTGCAAAAGTACTAACATTTTTTCAAATTTCACTAAAAAATGAGGAGGTTGTTCCTTTTTCTTTTTCTTTTTGATAATATTTCCAATCAATCCTAAAATTGTGTAATTTTGCAGTTCCAAAAAATAGTTTTGAGATGAGAAAGGCTAAAAAAAATAGTAAGAACAGTGTTGTCGGAAAACTTGCGAAGATATTGTTATATGTTGTTGCTGTTTTTTTTGTGTTTACTATTTTTATTACAATTTGTTATCGTTGGCTCAATCCACCTATAACTCCATTGATGGTGATTAGGAAAGTAACTATTGATGCTTCTATCAATAAAAAATGGGTTTCGATAGATCATATTTCACCATCATTAATAGACTGTGTTGTAGCTGCTGAAGATAATAACTATTTGGTTCATCGTGGTTTTGATTTTGGTGCCATAGAAAAAGCCATAGATGAAAAGAAAACTCGTGGCAGGGTTAGAGGGGCTAGTACTATATCACAACAAACCGCAAAAAATGTTTTTTTATGGCAAAAACAGTCTTGGGTTCGTAAAGGTACAGAGGTCTATTTTACCTTTTTGATAGAAGCTTTTTGGTCTAAAGAACGCATTATGGAGGTATATCTTAATGTGATAGAGATGGGAAAGGGTATTTATGGTGCTGAAGCCGCTGCTCAGTCCTATTTTCATCGTTCAGCCAAACAACTAACTCCTAATCAATCGGCTCTAATTGTAGCAGCATTACCTTCTCCACTTAAAAGAAATCCGGCAAAACCATCAGAATATCTTAGTTCAAGAGCTGGAAACATCCTCGCTTTATCACATAAAATTGGTCAAATCAAATTTGATAAGGAGTCTATAGAAAAAGCTAAACACAACGCCGCAAAAAGAGAGCTGCAATCAAAAAATAAAAAAAAATAAATGCTATTCATTGAAAAAAAAAGATTCCTCCTCCATCCATGAGTGGACCTTCGTACAATTCAACAATTTGATATTGTAAGGAAGATAAGTATTCTTTTAGTTGTTTTCCCTCAGAATGGTAATTTAAGTTTCCTGTCATAAAGACGGTAGTCTCCATAACGCCTAAACATCCACCAAGTAGTCCATGAGATACGCCCGGTAAAATAATCTCCTTTGGACTCATATAAAAAACATCCAAACCTCTTTTGTGTAAGGTGTTTGCTATGCCTTGATCGGAAGTAATAAAATGATTTTCTTTTAATGCTAATAAAGAACAACGAGTGTATGCTTGTTTTATGTTGATACATTTTTGTTGAAATGCAACATTATTGTTTTGTTTTTGAAAACAGCTTATGATAGACGGATCAGTATATTTGAACTGATGAATGATCAATTGATTAGTTGTAACTACATTGTAATGAGTTGAATGTGATTTGGTTATTCCTATCGAGTTTTCTCCCATCAGATATGAAATTTGACGCTCGTCTAAAATTTTGATTATTTCAATAGGAGTATTAGGAGCAATCACGGTCTGATTACCTACTGGACAGATAAAAATATCAGGATGCCCTGCTATGATGTTATCCGTGATATTGTGAGTCAAAAAAGGAACTGTATCACCATAATTTTGGAGATTTCTAATGAGTATTTGCGGTAATCGACTGTCGTGAATGATGAGCATGCTTAATAAATGTCAATTTTACATTCGTGTTCTGTAAGCAATTGCGCTTGTTTAAAAACTACCGTTTTGAATTTTTCTAACAACATTTTCTTATTAGAGGCATTATAGCCTACCGCATAATTAATGGATTTAGGAGAGGAATAAATGATAATGTTATCTCCCTTTTGGTTTTGTATTTGCTCATTAATGTAGTCCTGCCAAAGAGAAGATAAAACCAACTCTTTGTATGAGACATGAAAAGGACCTGCTACTAAATTTTCTCCGCTTAATAATCCCTCAGATGGATGCAATCCCATCCTTAAAATAGTAACTTCGTTCTGAATAAAATAAGAAAATAACTTTTTACTCCACAAGATTGATTCATCCAATGTTAAGGGGTAATATTTTCCGGTTTTGTAAAGTTTTTCCAAATCGGTGTTTTTGATTACTAATGTTGGATAAATTCGGGTACAATGAGCACCCAGTTCCACAATCTGAGAGGCGGTAAACATGCATTTTTCTATGCTGTCTTTGGGTAACCCTATCATCATTTGTAACCCTAAATGAAATCCAAATGATAAAATTTGTGCAGAGGATTCTCGGATATTGTCAAGAGTATGACCCCTTCTTGAAAATGCTAACACTTCTGGGTCAAGAGATTGAGCGCCTAATTCAATGGTTTCTATATGATGTTCTTTTAAATTGACCAAAATTTCATTTGAAATATAATCGGGTCTTGTAGAGAGTTGGATGGTATCAATTGCACCGGCTTTAATGTATGGTAAAGCCATATCCAGATATTGATTTTGTTCTATAATAGTCATACCAGTAAAATTGCCACCAAAAAAACCAATTTTTTTAATTCCATTTTTAGGGAAAGTTTTCAAATACTTTTCAATAGTATTTTTGACTTCATTCATGGTTTGACTATCTTTGCAGTCGGAAATATTATATTGATTGCAATAGATACATCTATGAGGGCATGCTTTTTCAGGTATAAATATTGGAATAGTATAGAAA
Source organism: Bacteroidales bacterium (assembly GCA_031287215.1). Lineage (GTDB taxonomy): Bacteria > Bacteroidota > Bacteroidia > Bacteroidales > WCHB1-69 > JAGVVH01. The sequence continues at coordinate 26 of JAITTF010000082.1, read as the reverse complement.
CGTTTCATTTTTTTTAAGAGTTAAAA
>JAITTF010000027.1 GCA_031287215.1 Bacteroidales bacterium | reverse complement strand
AATCGGTTTTAACAGTGTCTCCGTTCAATAATGTAGATATGTTCGCTTTTTGCAATTCATTCTCCATCCCTTGTTTGATAGAACCTCCGATTACTGCACCTACAGCAACAACAGGATTTTTCAGGAAAGATGGAATAGAACTGAACGCTTCAGACGTCTTAGTTTTTAACCATCCTCCATTTAAGGTTTCTACTTTTCCTAATTGCCTCTCAAGTTTATTTATTTCAGAATTATATTGACGGATTGTTTTTAATTCACCAATAGGTATTATATCTCTTTGATTTCTTAGTTCTTGTATTTTTTGCCTCAAAGTATCGGCAGAAGTACCTAATGTATCAAATCCAAACTTTGCTGTATTGGTGGTTTTTACGGCATTAGCAAACGATTTCTGAAGCATATTTCCACTTTCAGATATTTTGTATATCTTTGCAGAAAATTTATCTTGTAAATTTATTATAAAATCAATTACATTTGCCATGATAATTACTATAATTCTTTGTTATATTGCTTTTATTATTTTAGCTTATTCTTTTAAGTTTCTACCTTATGTGGTTATTTCTGTTTTATCTTTTCCAATTATGCCTTTTGTAGTTGCTACAAGAGTTTATAAAAGAGGAAGTAGAAAATCTGCTATTTTTATGTATTCTCTTTGGATAGCTGTATATTTATTGGTAATATTATCCATTATACTGTTTTCTATTCTTCACTGATTCTTTTACTTTCATCCATTCTTATTTTTTGAAGTGCCGCTATTGCAGTAGCCCATTCTTCATCTGTCAGCAAATCCGGATTTATATGTAAGTGATAACTTAAACTGTAATCTATTTGTATTAATCCGTTTTTTAAGACTACATTTTTTGCTGACTCTATAGCTTTTTTAGCTCTGCTTGTTTAATTTGAATAAGATCTACTAACTGTTGTGAAACCCCAAAAAACTTATCGTCTTCTGTTTTTATGTCTTCATCACCTCCAAGCCAGCAGTTTTCGAGTAAAACCTCATTTGATCTAATAGGATCATTTACTACTATAGATGCAATTAATTTCATAGTCAGTCTGTCCGGTTTTTTTAGATAACATACTGAATCTTCCACCACTATTTGAAAAATATCCTTATGTACCGCTTTCCATGCAATTATTTGTTCTTTTGTTGCTTCTCCTGATAATTTCTTTTCTTCTTTTTTCATTTTGTAATAGTTTTTAAATGGGGGCGCAGCGGCCCCCTGTTTCTTTTTTTTATCCGTAAATAATATGACTTGGCAATAACTCAAGTTCCACAGCATTACTGCTGTCTCCCTCTTTCCACGAGGCACTGTTCCCCTTAAACTGACAGTTCTTGATGATGTCAGTCTTGATCTTACTTTGGTTCAATGGAACATAAGAAACAGTGATGTCAAATGGAGGAATATTGGTGATATCATGCCCTTCTGCAGCGCGTTCCAATGCCACCACTTCATCCTTCAATAAGGTAAGTTTTGCAGTAGCTTCGTTCCGTCCATAGCCGCGGGCAACAGGGTTTGAACCCATACCGTAAATATTATCCACCTGTCTTGTTTGACCATAATCTAATCCGGTGATACCAATCACTAATTGTCCAGCTATTCTGGTTTTAATATCGCTCCATGAATAAGCGATTCCATTCACTAATGGGATTCCGTCATTTATCATTTTTTACCTCCTTAATTTAATTTTGTTGTATAACTGATTTTTACATTCACCTTACGCATCACTCCAACCGGAACCTGTTTGATCTGAATTTCTACAGTAGAAGTGGCAAGCACATTTTGATCCGGGTCAATCTCTACAATCCATCCGGATAGCTCCCCTGCCTTTTCCATATCTTCCAATGCTTTCCCTGCAATATTCTCAATGCTTGCTACAACATCTGCACGCATCTTACCCGTTACTGGATCAACGTATATCGGTGAATTTAATTCCGGTAAAAGATAGGTTCTGATGCCCCGTGTAGCTTTATCCATAGTTCGTACATTTTCAATGAATGCATAGTCGCTGGTAGCTACATCGAGAGTGAAACTATCATTGTAGTAGTTTCCGGCATCTCCCACGTGAGTGAGAACAAATATATATCGGGCATCGTTCAGCTGATTCAATTGCAGAGTGGTAACATCTTTCAAAAGGTCTCCTGTGATAAATCCCGGCATAACTAATCCAACAGGAAACTTAGCCACCCAGCCGATACATTCATTAACTGCTGCTTTACTAATTGCTCCAAGTACATTGCCAATGCATCCGTATTGATTTAATGCACCAATCTTAGCATAAAGTGCCGGATCAAGGTCGCATCCAATTAACAACGAAAGGTTTTGTCTTCCTGCTTGCGAGTGTCCGTTCCCGGACAATGAAGCAAGAGTTGTTCCAGATATTCCTCCATTCCAAGTTATAATTAATGAAAGAGGTTGATGTTCCTGTTCCAGTCCCGTTGCTCCTGTTGTACCGGTGCAAGCCTGTTGGTAGTCTGCAAGTATTGCAGTAGTGATACCTGTAGTAGTTGGTGTAAGAATACCAATTTGTCTAATAGTTCCCGCTGCATAATATTGCAAGGCTCGAATATTAGTACCGCTAACATCTGTTGTTGTTAAGCCAAGAAACAATGTCCCTGTGGGAGACATCCGGAAGAACTCATACACATGATAAACAATGGCATTACGAGCCATTTTATCTGCAATTTCACCCTCTTCATCATTAGAGTCTATTTCTTGTTCTATGATACCATAATCAGCTGACAACTGTTCCGGGTATTTCAACTTCGCTACAAAAATAGCATTCTCCCAACTTCCGGCAGTATCAAAACCACCGGCTGTTAATCCTGTAGTGATGAGGTTTGACAGGCTCATAATAAGTCCGCTGATAGGATCTTCGCTTGCGGCCTGTCTTCCAATGCCGCCATTTCCCTTTATAAAATTAATGTCGTTTAAAGCCATTTGATATATGTTTTAAATATTGTTTTCTTCTTTCAATTTATCAAGTTCTGTTTGGTGAGATGTAGCCTTTAAAAGGCTGTTGTATTGCTCCCCATCTGTTGTTCCCCATTTTCCATTTTTAAATGTAATGGTGGTATTTTTTGTTTTGTTTTCTCCGGTATTTTCTTCTTTTTTTTGCTTAGCCATAATAATTGTTGTTTTAATGTTTTTGAGTTTTTTTAAATCGACTGCCCATGGGTTGGGCGGTTATGCCCAACCCGAAGCAATCAATCACATAATTAATTAAAACTATTCTTATAAAAAAATCTCATTTTTAACTATATTATTCGTGCATCATAAATCACAATATCTTCACCGAAAACAATGTTGGTATCTGCTTTCATCAGCATCTTGAAGAAGTACAACTCACTGGGATTACTCAACTTATCAATTTGGATAGTATCTGCGTCATCTACAAGAGAAACACCAGCCCAAAAGTTACTGCTCAAATCTGTAGAAGCTACAGCAGCCACAATAACATCTTTAGGCCATTGTGCCAAAGGAACGATAGTAATTCCTTTATATCTCTCTGGATTACTGTCTGTATAATTCTCTCCCTTATAAGGTTGTGCTGTCAATACATCATCGTAGATATCCGCATCTTCTTGCGACATGAATATCTTCAAGTTTGGGTTTCCTCTCAGATAATCAGGAATAGCATCTTTGACCGATTTGAGTGCCGGCAAAATGTTAGCACTGGTGATGGCATCAGGTTGTTCTTGGGTGGTGGTGTCAGGGTCTCCGTTTTGACCGGGAACCACTACGGTTTTCATCACCTCCACAACATCAGAGGATGCAGCAATACGAGTTAGAATGCCATTAAAGAATTGGTCATCTCCTGCTCCGGCTACGCCATTGATAAATTGATAACCCAATTCAAAATCAATTACCTTTGCCATTTCGGCAAGCATAGCATTTTGAACGTTTGATGGCAATTCGTGAAAAACAAGATTCCCTTGTGGCTGAAAAGGTCTCCAGAACTGCTCAAATGAGCGTGGATTAAACACTGTAAAAGCCATTATGTCCTGAGGTTCCAAATAAACCTCATCAATTGTAAAGTCTCCCTTACTGTCTGTCTTTACCGGGTCTTCTTTTCTTTTTTGAAGCATGCTTCCGGACCTCAGACGCGGGATGCTGAATTTCTTACTTACATTGGGCTGCACTCGAATGTGCCCGCCTGAGACAAACTGGTTGCCTGTTGATGCTTTAACTAAAAGTTGTTCTAAAACTTCTCCAGCGTATGCGCTTGTTATGTTTACTGCCATTTTTATTTATTTTTTTTGGTTTCTTTTTTTTATTTTCTTGGAATAGATAAAATCTCTCTCTCTCAATTGATAAGATGCATGATTTTTGTCGTTTTTTTGCGACAAAAATCCTATAATAATATCCATTCTTTCAATGATAGATTCCATCTTTTTATCGATATTTTCGGGATCTTGTGAAATAGTTAATTCTTGTAAAATCACCGGAGTTGATTCTTGTGGAATAGTTGATTCTTGTGGAATCACCGGAGTTTGGTCTGTCGTGTTTTCTATTTTTTTAGCCATGTTACTTTTTGTTTTGGTTTTCAATTTCCTGTTGTCTTTTACTCCAAGCATCCCCTTCTTTGTAAGCAGGATCATTTGGTTCAGTTTCTACGCTCTTTTTTGGAGTCATGGAAGCCAGAACAGCCTCTCCGTTTTCTCGGTTTGCTGTTAAAATTGCTACAAAGTGAGGTTTTTGAGCCTCTGTGATTCTGTGGTCTTCCACTGCGGCATCCACCAATGAATTGATTTCAGCTTGCATAGCTGCCTGTTCTTTCTGCTCAAGTTCCGCAACTCTTGCTTCTAAGGTGGCAGTTCTTTGAGCCTCTTGTGCCATTGTAATAACGCGATTTTCTATATCGACATCAGTGGCGCAATTTTTGAAAGCATCCATCTTTCTAAGATTGTCATACATACGTTCTTGTTTTTTATTTATTAATAATCTGTTTGAAAAAATATCAAATATATCTTCCGGGGTACTTCCTTCCGGAATTGGTTCAACATCATAAATTCCATCTATGATTCCATAATCTAATGCCTCTTGGGCAGTCAACCAATGGTCGGTTCCATCAAAAAACAAATCCAAAATTTCTTCTTTCGTTTTGTTCATTTTTTTTGACATCATCTCAGCCAAAGTGTCTTCTAACGATTCCATTTGTTCGATGCAACTTTTCAACTTATTTTTATCCCCCCAGCTTCCGCCGTAAGCGCAGTGAATCATCAGCCTTGCATACTTGCTCATTTTTAAGGGCTTTCCGCAAAGAGCTATAACCGATGCCATGCTTGCTGCCACTCCGTCTACAAAAATGTTGATATTCGCGCTGCTTGCCATAATTGCGTTGAATATGGCTATCCCTTCAAGTATCTCTCCGCCCTTACTGTTTATACGAATTTCAATATTTTTGTATTTTTTTTCCTTTTCAGAAAGTTCCTTTGCGAAATTCATTGCACTGACATCTCCCTCATAGTCTCCTATAAAACTATACAGGTAGATAGTAGCAACACTGTCTTCCATCATCTCGTTAAAAAAATTAGTCTTCTTTCTTTTTTTCTGTTTCATTTTTTGTGTTAGTTTCACGGTGCAAAAATACATCTCTTTTCTTACATAAATCAGCGATTTGTTGATTAATAAAACAACTGTTTTGTTAATCAAATGCAATATATTATTAATATGTATAATATAATAAAATGTAATTTTTTTGTGCGATTTTTGCAACATAAAATTAGAAGATAATGGCAGATTTAACAAGCAAAAAGAAAAAAGATTGGGCAAAAATGCTATATCTTGATACGCAAACCAGATATACTCAGGCAGAAATTTCAGAAAAAGTTGGCGTTAGCAAGGTTACTCTTTCCAAATGGGTAAACAAAGAAAAGTGGGATAGTCTTCGGGCGGGACTAACTATCACGAGACAACAACAGGTAGTACACCTTTACAGACAAATATCAGACCTTAACGAATCAATCGCCGGAAGGCCCGTAGGAGAGAGAACCGCCACGTCAACTGAGGCGGACACTATCAACAAATTAGCAACTGCTATCAGCAAGTTAGAAACAGAAGCCGGTGTGGCAGACATCGTGAGTGTATCAATTGGTTTTTTGAACTGGCTAAGAAAAACCAACATCAAATTACAGGAGATTCAAGAAATCGGAGATCTTTTAGATAACTACTTATCTGAAAAACTATGACCTTTGAAAAAACCAAGCAGTCTGACATAAAAAAAGCAATGGATGTTTGGAAAGTATATCTAAACAACCTGCACAGTGCTACCGATGTAGAAACAACACTTTCTTTTGCTGAAAGAGAACAGAAAAGAATCTATTTAGAAAACCACCCGGAAGAGTGGATAAAGTTCTTCTTTCCAAAATATACAAAATACCCCTTTGCCAACTTTCAAAAAAAAGCCATTAGACGAATTCTTGACAACCCGGAGTGGTACGAGGTGCTTTCTTGGGCTCGCGGTCTTTCTAAGAGCACGATAACCATGTTCTGTGTTTTATATCTTGCGTTAACCGGTAAGAAAAAAAATATACTTTTAGTAAGTAGCTCCAAGGATAATGCAGAACGGCTGCTTGAGTCATATAAGTTAAATCTTGAAAACAATGCCCGCATTGAAACCTATTACGGAAAACAACCCACCAATCGCAAATGGACAGCATGTGAGTTTATTACAAAAAAAGGCGTTGCATTTCGTGGCATTGGTTCCGGTCAGCCGCCAAGAGGAACCAGCAATGAAGAAATCAGGCCCGATGTGGTGTTGATTGATGACATTGACACCGATGAGGATGTATTAAACCCTGACATCATAGAAAAGCGGTGGAACTGGTGGGAGCGTGCCGTTTACTTTACTCGTGATGCTTCTAATCCCATGCTGATTGTTTTCTGCGGGAACATCATCGCTCCTGATTGTTGCATTGTACGCGCTGGTGAGTTTGCAGACCATTGGGACATTATAAACATCAGAGACAAAAACGGAGTTAGCTCCTGGCCCGAAAAGAACTCAGAAGAGGATATAGACCGGATGCTGTCCAAAACCACAACAAAGGCAGGACAGGCAGAGCTCTTTAATAATCCTATTTCTGAAGGTGAAATATTTAAAGAGGTGAAATTTGGAAAAGTGCCCAACCTTAAAAACTTTCCTTTCCTGGTGGTTTATGGAGATCCTGCTCCCGGAGAAAGTAAAAATAAAAAATCTTCAACTAAGGCCTGTTGGCTGATGGGAAAACTAAATGGGATAACCTATATTATTAAGGGCTATCTTGACAGGGTAATTAATGATGAATTCATTAATTGGTACATCTATTTGAATCAGTATGTAAACGGCGTTTCAACGGTGTTTAACTGGATGGAAAATAACAAACTTCAAGACCCATTTTTTCAACAGGTGTTTAAGCCTATTGTCGCAAAAAAACGACAGGAACAAAATATACCACTTTACATAAAGGGTGATGAGGAAAAGAAAACGGATAAAGCCAGCCGTATTGAAGCAAGATTGGAGCCGATGAATAGAGAAGGACACCTTGTGTTCAATGAAGCAGAAAAGGAAGACCCTCACATGAAAAGACTTGTTGAGCAGTTTAAACTCTTTACTCCACGTCTTAAATTTCCGGCAGACGGACCAGACTGCATAGAAGGAGGAGAAAGAATGCTGGTCAAAAAGATATACCAATCCAATCCTGTAATTGTAATACCGAAATCGAGAAATAAAAAAAGGCTGTAACCATTAAACCAAAACATAATGAGTAATTTTATAACCATAGATGATTATAACGCAACCATACACCACGAAATATTGGGGGCTCTTATCCGTGATGATGAAGCAATAGTGGAAGTATGCGAAGACAGAGCAGTTGCGCAAATGCGCTCTTATATGAGCGGACGATATAACTGTGATGAGATATTTTCTCAAACAGGCGAAAATAGGAATACACTCATCCTGATGTTCGCAATAGACATAACTGTATATCATCTATTCTGCATCCACAATCCTCAGAAGCTATACAAAACCCGGATAGACCGTTATGAACGCGCTATCGAATGGCTTAAGGGAGTGGAAAAAGGAGCCATATCTATTGATGGTGCTCCAATGCTCGATGACGATCAATTAGCGAAAGCATCCAACTATCAAATGAAATCCAATCCAAAAAGAGTAAACCACTTCTAAAATAAGAGAACACATGTCAAAGAAAGAACTGATAACCACCGGAGGAAATATATCAATCAAAGGAAAACCAGCCCCAATTATAGTAATAGAACAGGTTCGCAGGTTTAACTTAGATATCGAAAAGTATATGGCCGCCATTCGAGCGGCAGAAAATGTAGATTATCCAATGCGCATAAAACTATACGACCTGTATGCGGATATTCTCACAGATGCACACCTGGCATCTGTGATCATGAAAAGAAAGAGTAAACTGATCAGTGTGCCTGTCGAATTTCGAAGAAATGGAAAACCGGATGAAACAGTAAATATGCATCTTAAATCTCCCTGGTTCTACCGTTTCATAGGAGATGCTTTCGACTCAGAACTTTGGGGAATGTCGATGATGCAATTCTCCAAAACAAAAGATGGATGGATAACTTACAACTTAGTTCCAAGAAAGCATATTGACCCGCTCCGGCAGGTAATATTAAGAAGACAGGGGGATATAAACGGAACCCCGTGGAGCGAATTCTACAATCTCCTGTTTGTCGAATCTCAGAACCAAATAGGGATACTTGCATCCGCCGCTTATTATATAATTTACAAAAGAAATACGATGGGAGATTGGGCGCAATTTTCTGAAATCTTTGGCATGCCTATCCGGGAATATACGTATGAAGATACCGATGAGGATACGCGGAAGAGATTGACAGATGATGCTTATAATCAGGGTGGTGGCAGTGTTTACGTCCATCCAAAAAATAGCGAACTCAAATTCATTGAAAGCTCAAACAAAACAGGAAGCTCTGACTTGTACGACAAATTAGTTGACAGGTGCAATGCTGAGATATCTAAGCTGATTCTCGGAAATACCCTAACCACAGAAGCAGGAAAGAACGGAACACAATCACTGGGAACTGTTCAACAAAAAAGTGAGGATGCACTTCAATATTCAGACAGACTTTTTATTCTCAATCTTCTAAACTATGAAATGTCCGATATTTTTATGGACATGGGAATTGATACTAAAGGCGGAGAATTTGTTTATCTCGAACAGGAAGACAAAGATATAATGAAACAGTTGGCCGTATTCCAGGGACTTTTTAATATGGGACTTCCCATTGGGCAGGATGATGTTTATGAGGCTTTTGGAATCAAAAAGCCTACAGGCGAAATAATACACAATGAACCACCAAAAATGGTGCCGGTAGAACCCAAAGAGGGTGATAGCTCTGAGGGTTCTACCTCCGGTGGTTCTGATGAAGAACCGGATGAGGAACCGGTTGTGTCTAATAAAGAAAATCAAACATTTTTCAACAAGCTAAAAAGTTTTTTCGTAGAAGCCCCGCAGAGGCGCGGGGCTTTAAAATGGTAGTTGATGAAATTTACTATGGAAATGATGGTGCACCTCATTTTCACAACGAATCAAATCCGGCAGTAGTAGAGCATGGTTTTGTTTTTGATTCCGATGTGCTGGAAAATGCACTGAAAACAATATACGAGCAAAAGTTTAATCCTGTTACTGAAATAGAGTATAACATGTTCAAAGAGACATTTAGATGCTTTAATCTCGCTACGCAGAAAGGTACGAAAGGATTTGATATGGACAAAGTGTTTGTTGACCAACTAAATTACAATAACGCTGTTTATTCCGCATTCCGGGTTCACCGGTTGCAAAACGATATCGCTGCAAAGCTGATCGGCTCGGATGGAAAACTGAAATCTTTCCGTCAGTTCTCACAGGATGCCATGCCAATAGCCAGCCATAGCAACGGAGTTTGGCTACAAACAGAATACAATACCGCCGTTCGCCGGGCGCACATCGCCGCACAATGGCAACATTACGAAAAGAATAAAGACATCCTGCCCAATGTTCGATGGATGCCCAGCACAAGCATCACCCCCGGCGAAGACCACCGTGTATTTTGGGGAACAGTTCTCCCTGTAAATGATGACTTCTGGAACCGGCACAAACCCGGCGACCGGTGGAACTGCAAATGCGACCTCGAATCTACAGGAGACGCCACCACGGGAACCCCGACAAAGCAACTGCAAAAGAAAGATATTCCACAACCAGGGCTCGAAAACAACCCCGGCAAAGATGCCAAACTTTTCTCCAACAAAGCCCCTATGATAGCCAATGCTCATCCTGGTGCTAAAAAAGCAGTGGACGATTTCTTAGATAAAGAAATTGGAAAATCACCGATAGAAACTCAGAAAGTAAAATCTTTGGCGGCCATAGCAAGAAAAAAACAGTTGGATAAAATGGAACCCTTGCTGGATGAAAAAATAAAAAAAATAGTAAAGAATGAAAAAGAGATAAATGTTGGATTTACCAAGTATGGGAATAAGCACTTATACTCGGATACTTTCGGCAAAAAAGATAAGCAGATAAAAATATCCGATTTAAAAGGCTTGGAAAAGAAATTAAAGAAAGCAACATATTACGGTGAATCCGATTTAGTGCACACAAGAAAAGACGATATAAAATACTTTTACTACTTCAAAGACCCTAAGAATGAGATTTATTACCATGTAGCAGAAAAAAGAAATACGACTAAAGAAAATGTAACAATTAATAGATTCTTGTATTCGATCACCAAAAGACCACCAAAATTAAAGAAATAAAAAAACGGCAGGCAACAACTTAGGCTTCAAGGCCAGTTCAGTAACTCCTACCGCTTTTTCCGACTGCAAAAATACAAAAAAAAATCAATATAATAACAACAATGAAAAAAAACAGTAAAAAAAACATCACTATCAATGTAAATATTGATAAAATCATAGACGTAATAAATGTCTGTAATTGCAAAAAAGAAGAAAAAGAAGATCCTAATTCTTTCTTTCAAAAATTTTCTCAAACATTGACTTCAATTCTTGAAGATCAAAATCATCAATCTGCTTAAAATAAATTAAATGTCATGACTCCACAACAAGCCGCAAACCTCGTAAAAAAGCAACAAAAAGAGATTGAAAATCTATTCAATAATCACATGCCTGTCAAGGTTGGAGAAATAGCAAAATCTCACTTTAAGCAAAATTTCAGAGATGGAGGATTTGACAGTATAGGAACTTGGAAAAAAACCAAACGGCAGCGCAGTGGAAGCAGAAGTTCATCCGCCAATTATAGCCCACTTACAAGCGGAAGGGATCAGCTTATGGGAAGCATCAACTATCAAGTTGGAAAAGGAGTAGTTACCATTTACAACAATGTAGAATACGCAGCCATCCACAACTATGGCGGAACAACCCACCCAAAAGTAACGCCAAAGCTCAAACGCTTTGCATGGGCTAAATTCTTTGAGGAAACAGGTATAAAAAAAGGAATGACAAAGAAGGAACGCCGTTCCGCAGAACAGGCAGCCGGAGAAGAAGCAAAGATGTGGAAGAGTATCGCGTTAACAAAAAAACAACACCTTAATGTTAAAATTCCAAAAAGACAATTTCTTGGAGAAAGTCAAATTCTCAATAAAAAAATAGAACAGGAAATAGTCAATCAAATGAATAAAATCCTAAAGTTCTGACAAAAAAAAAGCCTTTGCAATTCGTTTTCCTTCCCCTCTTTTTACGACTATCTTTTTCATCTGTTTTTTTTTGTATTTTTGAGCCCGTTTAATAATTTAGTTTAACGATGCAAAAATACACAAATATTGCATCAGTACAACAATATTGGTGTTAATAATTCATAAAAAAACAAAAAAATAATCATATATGATTGATATTCAAGTAGAAGAGATTTTAGAAATACTACAAAAAAGTACTTTAACCAACTATTATATAGCACAGAAAACAGGATTTAGTCAATCAAGTATAGGTAATTGGAGGGAAGGAAGGGTAAAAATATCACCGATTAATGCTAAAGTATTGCAGTATTTTTTTGAGGATGAAATGAAAAAAAATACTCTAAATACTTCCGTTGAAGCTAAAATAAAGGGAAGTCATTTTGGAAATAGAAGTAATGTAGGGAATACTGGTGTCATCCAGCAGGGAATAAGTATATCCGGAAATAATAATTCATTTAATCCAAACGATGTTAATCATCTTCATCAACTCATCGAACAAAAGGACCAGTATATTATCAAGTTACGAAAACAGATAGAAGAAAAAGATGCTAATTTGATAGTTAAGCTCGAAGAGAAAGATAAAAATTGTAGAGATATTCTCGCTCAAAAAGATGAATTGATAAAAAGTATGTTCGACCGTGAAAGGGAGATTGTGCACAATAGCTATAATCGAAACCAAGAAAACCTTGAAAGGATGGATAAAATGCACGCTGAATTATTTGAGCAAAATAAAATAATAGCAGAAATGTCACTGGCTATATCGAAATTGTTGTCAGAAAATAAATAAACCTTCATCAATTAAATTACTGCCTACTATATAATATGTATATAGTAGCATTTTATTATATGCACGTTTTTGCTGTGTTATTTGTTTATATTATTGATTTTAAGTAATTTAAGTAAATAACAAAAAATATACCTCCGGAAATACACCCCCCCCCTATGTTTAATTTTTACGGCGCATTAACGCTTTTTTTGGGTAGTTAGGGTTGGGCTATAGGGGGGGTAAAATATACTTTTTTGACCCTAACTTGACCCTAACTCTGACCCTAACTCATTTTTTAGAGCAAAAATGCACTTTTTCGATTTCATTAAAAAACGGGTTAAAATCCATTTAAAAAGCATAAAAAAAGAGAGCTATTTCTAACTCTCCACATT
>JAITTF010000343.1 GCA_031287215.1 Bacteroidales bacterium | reverse complement strand
GTGTTGCGTGGACGAGAAAAATTCAATGTATTGATACAGCCTCTCAATCACAAATATGAATTTGACGGCAAAAAAGTGCTTGCTTTTTTTGTTCCTTCGTCTGAGCAAAAACCGGTATATTTTAATTCACTACGCAATACTTTTATTCGCACAGGCAGCGGAGACCAACGTGCAACAGAGTCTGAAATAAATGCTTTGTTGCGCGATCAGCTTTTTGGCGTTATGTCAGCTCGTCCGGTTCTAAGGACGACACTCAATGACCTTAATCGCACCACGCTTTTCCGCTATCGTGATTATATGGCGCGTATGAATCCGGGATTGCATTACAATTCTTTACCCGATGATGAGTTTTTGTTGCGCCTACAAATCGTGGATGGTGAGCATTTGACTTATGGAGGATTACTTTTTATGGGTAAAAATCTGGCTATCAATCAGACATTTCCAGATTTCAGAGTTGATTTGCTCGAAATTCCCGGACGCTCGTATGCCGAAGCCGCTACACGCTACACTTTTCGACTTGAAGAACAGGAAAGTCTGTGGGAATACTATTTTGCCATTATCGAACGGCTTAAACGCTATGTTGATATGCCTTTCAAGATGAACGATATGGGTTTTGCTTTTGAGGACAGTCCGCAATTCAACGCCATTCGCGAAGCATTGGTCAATTTGTTGATGCACAGCGACTATTTCAGTCCAATGAAACCACGTATTCGCATCTTTTCCAATCGCATTGAATTTGAAAACCCCGGCAATTTCCCACGTCCAATAGAAGAGTTGAAACAGGTAGATGTTTCATTGCCTCGTAATCCTGTTATTGCTAAACTGTTTCGCAATGTAAAACTTGCAGAAAATGCAGGTTATGGTTTTGATAAAATGTTGCAATGGGAAAAATCAACACATACAAAACTTCTGTTTCGCAATGACATTGATTTGTCCGTTGTAACTTTCGACATTGAAAAAGAGGATGAGCAGGCAAAGGCACAAAATGAATTATTAGGTGGTGTTACTAATGGCAACACACAAGTCAACACACAAGTCAACACACAAGTCAATAACTTAATTTTATGTATTGATAGTGAAAGTACCTTGTTAGAGATAAAGAGTAAATTGAATTTAAAAGATAGAATTAGTTTTATGCGTAATTACATCCAACCAGCTCTCAAAGCCGGATTGATAGAAATGACAATCCCCGATAAACCCAACAGCCGATTGCAGAAATATCGTTTAACTCAACAAGGTATTGATTTAAAAAACAAATTAAAAAAATGAAGTTTCCAGATAGATATAGAATAATGCCGAGCAACTGTTATTCATTAGATGGATATAAACTCATCCCAATTCGTTATGAAGACAGATTGGATATTATGCACTGGCGAAATGAGCAGATTTATCACTTACGACAGAAAGAACTTCTGACCGAAGAACAACAAGATAATTATTTTAAAGAGGTAGTTAACGAACTATTCAATGAAGAGTATCCTTCTCAAATCCTTTTTTCGTATTTGGAAGGCGAGAGATGTATCGGTTATGGTGGTTTAGTTCATATCGATTGGGAAAACAAAAATGCTGAAATTTCCTTTATGATGGATACTGCGTTAGAAAACGAATATTTCAACAAACATTGGAAAAACTATCTTTCCCTCCTATACAAATATGCTTTTGAAGAATTAAATTTGCATAAAATTTATACTTATGCTTTTGATATTCGACCATATTTATACAAGGCATTAGGAGACGGCGGGTTGAGTTATGAAACACGCTTAAAAGAGCATGTTTTATTTGATGAGGAATATAAAGATGTGATAATTCATAGCAAATTAAATCCTATTGTATTATCGGATCGTGATTATTATTTAAGGGAGGCTACTATAGAAGATGTCGAAATTTTATTTCATTGGGCTAATGATCCCTCTGTCCGAAACAATTCTTTCACAACAGAAGCAATAGTGTGGGAAAATCATATAAACTGGGTTAAGAATAGATTCAATTCGGACGAAACATATATTTATATATTATATAATTCAAAATTGGAGAGACCTCTGGGACAAATTCGGATAGATTGTTTAACAGAGGACAAAGCATGGTACATTGGGTATTCTGTAGATAAGCTATATAGAAGGCAGGGACTTGGCTTAAAAATGCTTGATTTGATAAAAGAAAAACAACATGGTCAGAAACTGAGAGCTAAAGTTAAGCCTGATAATTTATCTTCATCTAAGGCATTCTTAAAATCAAATTTTAAGGAATTAAGCAGAGACAAAGAGTGTATATTATATGGATATTAATAGAAATTTAGGATGAGTAAAATATTCATAATTGCTGAACTTTCAGCAAATCACAACGGCAGCAAAGCCACTGCTATTGAAACAATTAAAGCGGCAAAACGTGCCGGTGCGGATGCCATAAAATTGCAAACCTATACAGCCGACACCATTACATTAGATGTTAAAAGTAAAGACTTTGAGACTGAAAAAGGCTCGTTGTGGGAAAATCGCTACTTGTATGATTTATATCAGGAAGCATATACTCCATGGGAATGGCATCAAGAGCTTTTCGACACTGCTCAAAAGGAAGGATTAGTCTGTTTTTCAACACCTTTCGACAAAACGGCTGTTGATTTCTTGGAAACTCTGAATAATCCCATTTACAAAATCGCTTCCTTTGAAATAACAGATATTCCGCTTATAGAATATGCGGCAAGCAAAATGAAACCGATGATTATTTCTACCGGTATTGCCACAATAGAAGATATTCAATTGGCTTTGGACACTTGTAGAAAAGTAGGCAATAATGACATAACTCTTTTGAAATGTACCTCTTCCTATCCGGCACCCATTGAAGAAGCCAATTTGTTGATGATACCTGATTTGGCAAAACGATTTCAAGTAAAAGCCGGTTTGTCTGACCATACTATGGGAGCATTGTCGCCCATTGCCGCGGTGGCACTTGGAGCAACAGTTATAGAAAAACATTTTATCATTGACAGAGCTGTCGGCGGACCGGATGCTGCATTTTCTATGAATGAAGAAGAGTTTACGCAAATGGTTGCAGCTATTCGTACGGTTGAAAAAGCTATTGGGCATGTATCATACGAATTGACGGAAAAAATGAAAGCAGGAAGGAATTGTTCCCGCTCACTATATGTAGCAGAAGATATAAAATCAGGCGATGTAATAACTGAAAAAAATGTTCGTTCGGTTCGCCCCGGATATGGGTTGCATCCTAAATACTGGAATGAGATTATAGGAAAAAAAGTAAATAGGGATTTTCAAAAAGGAGAGAGATTGACGTTAAGCATGATAAATTGAAACAAATAACAACTAATAAAATAGAAACAAATGAATTTAATTCATGTTCTTTTGTCTAAAACAATTGCAAAACTTAAAGGAAGCAAAGTTTTGCAAAACATGATGGAGAAACCTATTCCGCTTGGAAAATTATCCCAAATGGGTGTGTTTGTTGATTCAAACAACAAATCTCATATTTTATATGATAATCTGAGAAATATTATTAAACCGGGTGCTTCAAAATCGGTATCTTTAAAAACTGTTGTAAAAGACAGGGCATATCATTTACATCGCTTAAAAGCAGCCAAAAGTGATATTGCTTCAATTAGTGGACTAATTAATGCCGCCGGCAAGCAAGTAAAAGATGCTACTATCTTAGAAGTAGGATGTGATATTGGGTATTTATGTTACGCGCTAGCAAAAGATGGAGCAGCACAAGTTCAAGGCGTAGATACAACTGTCTATAAGAGTTCCGCTACAAGTCTTACACAGGAGTTATTTCAATCAAATTTGGACCATGAAAGAAAAAATATTCAGAACATTGTTCAGGTAAATAATGTTTCCTTTAAAGAAGATGATATTTGCAACTCTGCTTTGCCTTCTAATTACTTTGACATTATTTTAAGTTTTGATGTGTTGGAGCATGTTTCAGACCCACAAAAAGCATTTATACAAATACAACGCATTCTTAAACCCGGAGGTATTGCCGTTCATAAGTATAATCCGTTTTTTTCGATAAATGGCGGTCATTCTGCATGTACACTTGATTTTCTTTGGGGACATGTTCGTCTTAATGATGAGGATTTTGTGAAATACATACAACAAGTCAGACCACAAGAACAGACTTCTGCAGAAGCATTTTTCTTTCATGGTCTAAACAGAATGTCATTGTCGGATACAAAAGAATTTTCTGTAAATGCTGGCTTAGATTTGTTGGGATGTATTCAAATGGCAAAAAAACAAACGCTGAAAATGTTAAATGCAAATATTCTGAAAGAATGCAAACACAACTACAAGAATATCAGTATAGAAGATTTAACTACAGTGAATGTAATAATTGTTCAGAAAAAACCTGAGTAATAATAAGATATGAAAACATCAATATTTAAAAAGATATTTTCTCCCTGCATAATTCTTTCTGAATTTATAAAGTCTTTTATAATCTATAAATACTATGCAAATAAGTTGAAGGATGTTGATTATTTTGATTATAAAAAGCTCGTTAATCCTAAGTTTAATACGCCAAACCACTTTACCTCTGTGTGCCTTTATGGTAATTATAAAGCGATTGCTAAACTTAAAAAGAGTCGTTTCCATTTTTTAACCGAATATTTGGAACATGGGGCATCGCTTTCGCAAAACCCTGAAGAAGTAACGCTCTTTGGATATATAGACAGACCATTCATCAAAAAGGTCTATACTTTTGCAAATGCCCGCAAAGCGGTAATAGAAGAGTATTTGAGGAAACATCAACTGAAACGCGAAGTTTTTGCAGTAGGTCCATACATTCAAGGAGTTGATTTCTTTAAAACAAAGGAACAATTATTAGAGCTCAAACAAAAGTATGGTCGGATTTTACTCGTTTTTCCTTCTCATTCTATTGAAAATTTACAAGCAGATTTTAATGCTGATAATTTAGTAGAAGAGATTCTGAGAATTAAGGACGATTTTGACTCTGTTTTTGTATGTATGTACTGGAAAGATGCTTTAGATGAAACCAAATGCAGTTTTTACGAAAAATATGGATTTAAAATTGTAACAGCAGGGCATCGAAGCGACCCTCATTTTCTAAATCGCTTTAAAGATTTAATATTTTTATCCACTCATACAATGTCAAACAATTGGGGTACTCATATCGGTTATTCTATTTGTTTAAATAAACCCCATTATTTATATCATCAGGAAATCAAATATAAAACAAAAGATTCTCAAGAGCAATGTGTCTCCAACAATATAAAAAATATGTTTAACGTTGTATTTGGCAAATATACTAAAAATATCACTCCTGAACAAATAGAGTTAGTAGAAAAATATTGGGGAACATGGAAATTTTAATCAAGTTTGTTTTTACTAAGAATTTTTTTCACTATTTTTGCAAATGAAAAAGCGCACAAATAATTATTATTCTTGTGAAACATAATGTTTGTGAAACATAAACAAAGACGGAGAATGATAAAATTTATAAATAGAATATCTGAACAACATCGCTTAAAGAAAGCATTTTCGAGAGAAACAGTCTCTTTTGTAGTGCTTTATGGGAGGAGGCGTTGCGGGAAAACTCGTCTTCTTAGAGAAATCCTAATATCAGGTGATTTATATTTTATGGCGGACCAATCGGAAGCAATACAACAACGAATGTTATTGGCAAAAGTGATTTCAAATGTTGTAATAGGTTTTGATAAAGTGATTTATCCTGATTGGGAAACACTTTTTGATACTTTTAATCTGCGCATAGCACACAGAACAACGCTATGTTTAGATGAATTTCCATATTTAGTAAAAAGTTCTCCCGAATTACCTGCTATTTTACAAAAACTAATAGATAATAAAGCTCTATTAAAATTTAATCTTATTATTTGTGGTTCTTCACAACAGTTGATGCATGGTTTAGTTTTGGACAGCTCTGCACCTTTGTTTGGAAGAGCAGATGAAATAATCAAAATTAAACCAATGAAAGCCCCTTATATTCAAGAGATATTAGGGTGTTCCTCTATCGAAGCAATTGAAGAATATAGTGTTTGGGGAGGGATTCCACGTTATTGGGAACTAAGGTTGACAGAGAATAATTTAGGCGATGCTTTAAAATACCATTTGTTCAATTCTCAAGGTATTTTGTATGATGAACCAATGCGATTATTTTTGGATGACATGCGTGATACTGTACATTCATTTACTATATTATCGTTGATAGCTACAGGTTGTCATCGTTTGTCTGAAATTGCAGGTCGTATAGGTAAACCTGCTACTCATTTAGCAAACCCATTAGATAAATTGCTTTCGTTGGGATATATTGAAAGAGAAGTTCCATTTGGTGAAAATTACAGAAACAGCAAAAAGAGTCTTTATAAGATAGCTGACCCTTTTCTTGATTTTTACTTTCACTATGTAGTTCCTCATCGTTCATTTATTGAAACAGAACAAGATGATACCGTTTTAAAACTAATACAAATTCATTTCTCAGAATATGTTTCATTCTATTGGGAAAAACTTTGTAGAGAGGCTGTTTCTCATCTCAATATTGATGGAATAACCTTTAATCCAGCTTCACGATGGTGGGGAAGCCCTGCTAAAGATGTTTTTATTGAAATAGATGTAGTTGCTATTTCGCATGATGAGAAGTTTCTTTTGTTAGGAGAGTGTAAATGGAGTGAAAAAAAAATAAACAAACAAGAAATATTTGACGAATTAATGCAAAAAGGAGTTTTATTACCTTTTGCTCAAGGAAAAACAATTATTCCTGTCATTTTCTCTAAAAACATAATTGAAAAGTCTAAACAAGAACATGTTTTTTTTCCTGATGATATTTTATTAAGGTTAAAATTGTAAAACGAGTGCAAGAAACAACAAATATTTATCAAACAGAACTCAGCAACAAATAGAAATAGTAGAAAAATATTGGGGAACATGGAAAAATTAATAAACATAAAAAATTGTAGAAATGATTGAAGTATCTATCATCATCTGCACCTACAATCGAGATAAATATCTCTACACGGCTTTACAACATGTAGCCGAAAATGATTTTTCTACAGATTTTTATGAGATTATATTGGTGAATAATAATAGCACTGATACTACCGAGACTGAATGTGAGCGATTTCAGCGCGATTACCCAAGATGTAGATTTCGCTATTTTGTGGAATATAATCAAGGGCTGTCGTATGCCCGCAATCGCGGCATGGAAGAAGCTCAGGGTGATTTTTTTGTTTTTTTGGATGACGACTCATTAGTGAAAAGTGATTATTTAACTAATTTGCAAGCACATCTAAATAAGTATTCTGATTTGCTTGCTTTTGGAGGAAAAATTGAGCCCTTATTTGAAACAGGAGAAGCTCCAAAATGGCTCTCCAAATGGACTTATTCATGGGTTTCTGCCATTGATTTGGGGGCTAAAACATGTCTTTTTAAGGGAAATAAATATCCTATTGGAGCCAATATGGGTGTTTCACGAAAAATTGTGAAAGCTGTTGGACAATTTAACACACAACTCGGACGAAGTAAAAATAATTTGATGGGGGGAGAGGAGAAAGACCTCTTTAACAGGATTAAGAAGTTGCAAGGAAATATCTATTATTTTCCAGACATAGAGGTGCAACATGTAATCCCTGAATCAAGAACTACCAAAGAGTATATCAAAAGAATGGGGCACGGAATAGGGATGAGTGAAAAGAGCAGAACTATGGCTATTTCTAAAAGCACATACTTAAAACGCCTTTTTTTCGAAGGCGTTAAATGGGTAGGAAGTTGGGTGTTTTTTTTAAAATATTTACTTCAATTTCAACCGGAAAAAGGGGGCATTTTACTCCTCTTTCGTTGGCAAGTGAGCAAGGGTTTGATAGAGAAATAATGCTACTTCACTTGTTTTAACAATATCGCATTTTGCGAAATTTTTTTTTCTTTTTATCCCCAAAAGTTGCATTTGTCTGTTGAATTGAGGAATAAATTGATTTTTGGTAAAACATTTTTGACTACTTTTGCACTCTAAAAAATAAAACACTATTTTATTGTATTTTAAAAATTTATTTTTATAAAAAACGCTACTAATATGAATAAAGAATTGTTAAAAAAATTGACGCCTTATCTCATCGCTTTAGGTACTTTTATTTTATTTGCTATCCTCTATTGTTCTCCAATAGTATTTGAGGACAAGGTAATTAGAGCCGGTGATACAGAAAGTTGGAAAGGGATGTATCAGGAGTTGAAAGGCTACAACGATAATGGAGAATACTCTTTCTGGTCGGGGTCTATGTTCTCCGGCATGCCCACTTATCAGATAGGGGGAGGAAAAATTGAATCTAATTCGCTAATTACTCCTATTAATAAAATAGTTTCTCTGGGATTTAAAGATACTTTAAGAATATTCATACTCTACCTTGTTGGGTTCTTTATCCTTTTTAGAGCTTTTAAAGTCAATACATGGCTCAGTATCATTGGAGCTATGGCAGTTACCCTTTCTTCCTATTTCATGATTATTATCGGTGCCGGACATAATACCAAAGCGGTTACTATTGGATTGATGGCACCTGTGATTGCCGGATTTTTTCTCATATTTAATAGAAAAGAGTATCTGTGGGGTGCGGTCATCTGTATGATATACGTGATAGTAGGATTGACTCAACATCCGCAAATGTCTTATTATTTTTTCATGTTGATAGGATGTCTCTTTTTTGCCGAACTATTTATCCATATCAAAGAAGGTAGAATTAAAGATCTGCTCATCGCTACAGTGATTTTTGCGGCGTCCATTGGCATTGGAATTGGAACGCAATTTACTAAAACACAATTAAATAGAGAATATGTACAAGAAACCATGAGAGGTGGACATTCCGAATTGGCGAAAGAAAACGATACCATTAATAAAACTACCGGTTTGGATTTGGATTATGCTACGCAATGGAGTTATGGAGTGGATGAAACGATGACACTTTTGATACCCAATTTTAAAGGAGGCAGTTCTAATTATGATGTAGGAACCAACTCAAATACCTACAAAGCAATGACTCAACACGGAGTTCCAAGAAAAAATGCGGAGGATTTTTCTAAAAATGTGCCTGCTTATTGGGGAACACAACCGTTTACTTCGGGACCCGTTTATGTGGGAGCGATCATTTTTTTTCTGTTTATTTTGGGATTACTCATTGTTAAAGGACCTTATAAATGGGCATTGTTGGTAGCAACTATTTTCTCGATACTTCTTTCCTTAGGTAAGAATTTTATGCCTTTGACAGAATTTTTCTTCAATTGGTTCCCGATGTATAATAAATTTCGAGCGGTCTCTTCCATCTTAGTAGTAGCCGAAATTAGTATGCCACTTCTGGGATTCTTAGCACTTAAAGATATTTTTGAGAAAAAAATTGAACCCAAATTATTACTGAACAAAATGTGGATCTCAGCGGGTATTACGGGAGGAATTTGCTTGATATTCTGCTTATTTGGCGGTTTCTTTTACAACTTCACCTCTCCTTCTGACGCACAAAATTTCGATCCTAAACAGTATCAATGGTTATTGGATGCTATCGTTGCCGACAGAGCTTCTATGTTCCGCATGGATGCTTTCCGCTCTTTAGCGTTTATGGCTTTAGCTGCCGGAACGCTCTGGTTATTCATTACAAACAAAATTAAACCACAATATGCATTAGTGGCTTTAGGTCTTTTTATTGTAACTGACCTTTGGGTCGTGGACAGACGATTCCTGAATGATGATAATTTTGTTACTGAAAAATTAAGCTCTTCTTACTTCAAAAAACAACCCTACGAAGAGTATTTACTCCAAGATAAAGACCCTAATTTCAGAGTATTAAACTTGACTACCAATACTTTTAATGAGTCTCGCACCTCCTATTATTTTAAATCTGTTGGAGGTTACCATGCCGCAAAATTGCGCCGTTATCAAGACCTTATTGACCGTCATATTTCAAAATTCAATATGCAAGTACTCAACATGTTGAACACCAAATATTTCATCACTCCCGGCAATGACAATAATCCTATGCCGCAACTCAACCCCAATGCTATGGGTAATGCGTGGTTTGTGGATACTTTGTTGGTAGTCAATACTCCCAATGAAGAAATTGATGCCTTAGATTCTATCAATGTGATTACAACTGCTGTTTTGGATGCTAAATTTGGTAATTTTGTAAAAGATTTTATACCACATCAAGATAGTGCTGCTCAAGTGAAGTTTTTGTTCTATAAGCCTAATAGACTTGAATATGAGACCTCTGCTTCTCAAGATGGGGTAGTCGTATTTTCCGAAATTTATTATCCTTATGGATGGCATGCCTATATTGATAACAAACCTGTAGATCATTTCAGAGCCAATTACGTATTGCGTGCATTGCCCGTGCCGGCAGGGACACATCAAATCCGTTTTGAGTTTGACCCTGATATCCTTCATAGTAGCGAACCCATCTCCTATATCTGCTTAATCATCGTCTATTTAACCCTCATTGGAGCCATAGTCTATGAAATTTTTCAATATAGAAAGAAGAAAAAAGAGGTAGTGGTCAAGAAATAGAAACTGATAGTATTTATATCTTCCTCTATTTGTGCAGCAACATCAAAACCTTTTGGCACAATGTCGGCAAATTTTTCGTAAAATAACACTGTAAATATGTCTTTGAATCATGTACTCATCTTATTTGATCAAAGTCCATATAAGATTAGTTTTTTTCCCAAACAGCACCCTCTTTGGTGTCTTTGACCGCAATTCCTAACTCATTAAGTTTCATTCTAATCATATCTGAAACTGTCCAATTTTTCTCATTTTTTGCCTGTTGACGTAAATCTAAAATGACATCCATCAAAGAGTTGCTCAACTCATTACCGGAAGCGTTAGTTTCGGCTTTTAAACCTAAAATCTCAAAGAAGAAAATATGAAAATATTGGGTCAATAATGCTAAATCGTCAGCGTTAAGTGAACCTTTACCATCGTAAACGGTATTGATTATTCTCACGGCATCAAAAAGCTCTGCAATGAGTTTTGAACTGTTGAAATCATCATTCATTGTATCGTAACAGCGTAATATCCATGCATTAATATCTTCAGTAGAAGAATTTCCGGCTTTCAATTTTTCGAGTGTTGTCAGTGCTGAACATAACTTTTGTAATCCTTTTTCGGCTGCTATGAGTGCTTCGTTAGAAAAATCGAGGGTACTTCTGTAATGTGCCTGTAAAATAAAAAAACGAATCGTCATTGGAGAGTAGGCACGTTCAAGCAACTCGTGTTCTCCTTTAAAAAATTCATTTAAGGTGATAAAATTCCCTAACGACTTACCCATCTTCTGTCCATTAATGGTAATCATGTTGTTATGCACCCAATATTTTACAGATTCTTCCCCATTAGCAACAGTACTTTGGCAAACTTCTGATTCGTGATGGGGAAAGAGTAAATCCATACCTCCTCCATGAATATCAAATTGATTTCCTAAATATTTGGTACTCATAGCAGTACATTCAATATGCCAACCCGGAAAACCAATACTCCAAGGTGAATTCCAACGCATGATATGCTCCGGTGCAGCCTTTTTCCATAGGGCAAAATCGGCGGGATTGTGTTTCTCATCTTGTCCATCCAAAGTCCGTGTATTGGAAATCATCTCGTTGAGTGTTCTTCCCGATAACTTGCCATAACCAAAATCTCGTTCAAATTTAACAACATCAAA
Organism: Bacteroidales bacterium; assembly: GCA_031287215.1. Lineage (GTDB taxonomy): Bacteria > Bacteroidota > Bacteroidia > Bacteroidales > WCHB1-69 > JAGVVH01. The sequence goes on along the minus strand of JAITTF010000343.1, from coordinate 6,674 downwards.
ATAGACCGACCCATTAGCAACGTATGCATAACCATGATCTAAAATGCGTTGAACCATATCTATTTGCTCGATAATATGTCCTGAAGCTCTCGGCTCTATAGAAGGGCGTTTTACATTGAGAACATCCATAGTAAAATGATAACTATCAATGTAATATTGAGCTACTTCCATAGGTTCTAACGCCTCGATACGCGCTTTTTTTGCAATTTTATCTTCTCCTTCATCGGCATCATTTTCCAAATGCCCTACATCGGTAATGTTGCGTACATAACGAACTTTATAACCAATATGCAATAAATATCTGAATATCAAATCGAATGTGATTGCCGGACGAGCATGCCCTAAATGAGGTTCTCCATACACGGTAGGTCCACATACATACATACCCACATGATTTTCATGAATGGGAATGAAAAGCTCTTTCTTTTTTCCTAAAGTATTAAAAATATGCAATTTACTTTTATTGTCTATCATTTTTTTTTATTTTAAAATAATTTGCAAATATACATGAATTTTATCAAAAACAGAACTTACTGCCTCATATATATTTTAGCACGTAGAACACGAGATGGTACAAAACTATGTTTTTCCTTTCAAAAGAAAGCAATATTCAATGATAAACTATAAAGAAAGTGCCAAGCGGAAGCCAACATATTCTTGGTGATGTTCCTGTGAATCGCTATCACGTGCAGCAACGGTACACTGACTTGCGTAGCTACCCCAACTACCTCCACGAATCACTCGGATCGAACTATATGAAGACCCTCCTGGATTATTGGTACTTGATGGATATGGGTGCCCATACCAGTCATGACACCATTCCAACACATTGCCGCTCATATCGTATATTCCCAACTCGTTAGGAGCTTTTCTACCAACTTCACGTGTACCACCATATCCCAAATCATAAGTATTATTTCGATACCATACCACGTCTTCTATGTTATTAGTCCCGCTATATACATAATTGTGAGTAATTTGCCCACCCTTAGCAGCATATTCCCATTCTGCTTCGGTAGGTAAACGATAGTTTTTGCCTGTTTGCTGATTAAGTTTTTCCAAAAAGAGTTGAACATCATCATAGCTAACGTTATATATAGGATAATTATTGCCCAATCCAAATTCTACAGAGGGGACTACTGCCGGCCAGCTACCCATCACTTCATACCACTGCTTTTGGGTAACCTCATATTTTCCAATCTGAAAACTACTAAGAGTTACAGTCACATCATTGAGAATAGTAATACCTCCCTGAACTGAAATCATAGAAAAAACAGGCACTTGAGGAATAAATACGTACGGTGCTTGTGTTACAAGAATCTCAATAGGGATAGCCTCTCCTGCAGATACGATTACGATTGCCGGTTCAGAAGCAATTGTGAGTGTATTGATTGCTGCAGTAATGGTGAAGCCTGATATAGTTTTGTTTACGGTTAGCCAAGCCTTGTTAGACTTAACGTTCCACTCACTTTGGTTGGTAGAAACCGTAAAAGCAACATTGCCGTCGGGTGTGCCGTCAGCATTAAAATTTACTTCACTTTGCTGTGGGCTTATACTCAGTTCAGGAAGTACAACTTTGATATGGTCAACCCGCAAACGATGAGTACCATGAATAATAAACACTTTATTTTTTGCATTTTCTTAAAATTTAATTTATATTGTTCTTGAATTTACGTTATTATACTATCTCTTTATCCTAAAAATTTGAATTAATCATTATTAATACAACCTCTCCTGATTGCCATAAATATAGCGATTATCCTCATACACAAAGAATTGTACTCTAAATGGGACAATGCAGGTATCATTGGTGATATTCCATAAATAGGATTTGATATTGAAAAGATTGAGTTGGTTGGAGTGTTTTGCTAATAGTTCATAGCGAAGAGGCAAAACTACGCGACAAGTATCTCCAATTTGATAATAACATTCTTTTACCTTCTTTTCACGCCAATCAATAAGCTCGCCATACTTTTGAGTTTCTAAGATAATGGAATATTCGTGGATCAGGTCAAAATCTTTTTTAATAAAATCACAAGTGAGTAAGAGCTTGGTGAACCGCGAATGAGCAATTTCGTTGAGTTGTACCTCTTTGATGGGTATAAAACCGGAAGAAGGGTCAAGCTGCCCCACTCCATTGAAACTGGCAACTGCCACAGCACCATCTTTATAGTATTCGGATGAAGGGTCAATGTTTACATAAAAAAAGGACTCTTTATAGATTAAAGGCATCCCAATTTGCTCTTGTTTAGCTTCAGGATGCTTAGAAAGGACTGAAATTTCAGAAGTAAAACAGGGGTAATAATCAATAAGATAGGGATAATATTCTTGTATTAAAGCGAGATCTTCATCACTGACACCCGCAATGACGAGATAAGGAGGTGTGCAGTGGATTAATTGTTCCTGTAAATCGTTGCCATGACAATCGTCTTCTTTATAAATCATATTATGGACATCAATACCGAAATGATTTTTATAATAATCATAAAATGGATGTGTAGTCATGATCATGCAAGCCACCTGATCTTCTCCTTTGAGCTGTTGATATTGAATTGCTTTTTCATAGCCCAATTTATACCATTGACGAGGGGTGATTCTATAATGTTCCATAATAAAAACCAACCCATAAATCATGGTTACTACCATCACTCCAATAGAGATACTTTTTCTAATATTCCATTTTTCATCCATAAATGAGCAAAAGAGAAGTAGAAAAAATGGAAAAGAGAAGATCAAACATGAAAATTGAAGTACCGGATTGACCTTAATAGAATAGACATACCCAATGAGCAATGGCAAAACAAAAAGCAAAAGAGCGAGTATTATCTTAGTAATATTAGCTTTTAATACGGTTAATTTAAAACTGCTTGACAATAAAAATGCTAACAAAATACCACCAATAGTAATCCACGAAAAATGTAAGAGATATTTTAAATAATCAGCCACAAAAGCAGGTGTCGGTTTGCCCAGCCACTCCCCTACTCCTTGCAGCGAAATTTGATGTAGTAGTATGGATAGATGGGGCAAATACAAAATGATACTGATGACGCAAGCGATTAGATATTTTGTGATATGTTGTTTTCTGAGGAAAAACAACCCTGAAAATGCTATCAAAAAAGCAGTCAACATCGCAAATTGATGTATATAGGCACATCCCGCAGCAAAAGCACCGAATAAAATGATATTTTTCCAACTAAAATCTTTGTGAAAAACTATTTTACTCCAAGGAATTAAAAACAACAGTACAAAAAATAGCCCTGCAATGTAGGGACGTGCCAATAAACTGTAATGAATAGCATACTGAGAAACTGCCATGAAAGCCGCAGCAAAAAGACCGGAACTTTTATTAAACCACAAACTGTCAACTCGATACATGAGTGGAACGGATGCGATCCCCATGAGCACAAATGGCAATTTTACCACCATCTCTGAAGTTCCAAACAATTTCGTCCACAACCAAAGAAAAACTTGAACTCCTGCAGGATGTCCTTCAACAAGCACACCATATTGAATTAAGTCATGAAAATGGTCGAAATGTACTCTCGCCATAGCACTCAATTCATCATGCGTAAAAGGCATCTCTTGAAAGTGAAAAAAACGCAAAAATAGACCTATAAATGTAATTACAGTCAATAAAATGATATAAATATCACATTTTTTGCACATTTTCATAAAATTACAATTATTCAACAGTTTTTATATACTATTTTGCAGTTTTTATTAATTTCGCAGTTCTATTGCCCACTTTTACTACATAAAAACCGGAAGGTAGTGCTGAAATATCAATACCGGTAATGGTATTGCTTAACTCAACCTCCATCAATTTTTTACCGGAAATATCATAAAAAGAGGCTTGAGAAGTCAAAAGGTCATGCGTAACAATTTCTACATAATCAGATGCCGGTATAGGGCGCACTGAGAGCGATCCTCGAGGGTTTTGAAGGGGTTTTATCCCTTCATGATCAGTAGAAAAAAGTGAAAAGGTATGCGGGTCATCACTTCCAATATAGGGATGGCACTCTTTTTTGAGTGTTACATCCTGAGCACTAATATAATATTGCACAGTACCACTATGTAATCCGCCCACCGATGCAGACCAATGATTGGCTACTGTATTGGACATCAGATAAGGTACAAATTCGTTGTGTGTACTATCTTTTACATAAACCATAATAGAATCAGCAAGAAGATCATTCTGGCAATAAGAGTAGATATCTGCTTCAAAAGTGAATGTAGTAGTATCTGCAAAAGTACCATGTACAGGCAAATGACTGACGTATATCATACAGCGGTCAGCAATTTCATGAGTACGACAATGTAAGGCGTCTGTATTTTGCCATCCCGAATAGGAGATTGGAAACACCTGATAACCGGGCATGGCAGCTTGATAAGTGGCAATCGCTTCATTGTCATGGGAATTCCCTGATACAGGAACAAATATTTTATTGTTTAATATCAATGAGTTAGTATAAGCAGTAACGCTATTATTCCCTGACGAAAAAATTCTATAGACTCTATATGGAGTTCCGTAAGCGGTCAAAGTAGTATCAAAATAATGGGCTACATTTTCATAGAGTTGGTATTTAGGGCTTGACGCAGGCACTTGTCCTATCATCACTTTATCGGGTCCTAAAAATTTGCCCCAGCAGTCAATATGTTTAATGTAATCCTGTAGAGGGTCCAACAAAAAATGATAATCAGTAATGCCCATATACTCTTGGAAGTGTTGTTGTATTTGGGATACACTCATCGAGGGATTTTCATCCAACACTAAATCGGTAGAAGCGGCTTGAAAAGCACCATCATTCATAAAATTTCCGCCACAATGCTGTATGGTTGAGGCATAGCAACTCATTTCCAGGTATGTAGCCAACGTGTTATTAATTCTATTGTCGTTGGGGCGTGGTCTATTGTAGGTAAAGTCGTACATGGAGACAACAGCATTATCTACCGCAAAAAACCATGGACCGTAATCACGTGTCCAATAGGAATCTAAATTCTGAATCAGAAATTCACAGTTATTGGTATTCACTTGCGCGTTGGTATATTGAGTAAGAACACTATTTTTGGCATTTGTATTTGGCACTATCGTAATGACTTTAATATCTTTAGCCATTTCAACGATGAGGCTCATCGGGATCCCAAAAGTATTGGGATAGGCAATCAGTACAGCTTCTGCCGGTTCAAATTCGGCTATAGGTCGTAATGACCCTGTAGGTGGTGCCGTAGGTTCGGTAGTTACTGTTACATAGTCATACATCACCGCCTCTTCGGCTGTAAGCCGGTGCTTTAGTTCGATGCCACGACTGTTAAAAATCGGTTGACCTGCTACAAACAGACCAATGACAATAAAAAAGATAGAACAAGATAGACTTTTTTTCATCTTTCAATAATGGGGAATAGTATTAATGTTTACATTTACAAATGCAAAGATAAACTTTTTTTTTGGATGATGCAAGCCTTATGACGCTTTTTTCTGCAAAATCTTTAACAGAGCTATTTAGGAAATGTCCGCCAATAACATTTACATTATATTAGGTTTTACAACATAATTCCATTCACTATGGAATTTAAAATTTTTCATATTAATTGCATTTAATTCCTCATCTGTTATCTTAATTCCTTTTTGATATTCTGTTGTGTCAAGTCGGCATTTGACCGTAAGTCCTTTCGTGTTTTTAGTTGCGCCTATTAACTGAACCACTGTCTCATAATCTACTAATGGTGTGCCTTTCCAATTTAGTGAAATTTGCGAAAACAACCTGTGTTCAATCTTGTTCCACTTACTTGTGCCCGGCGGAAAATGACAAACCGAAACTGACAGCCCGCTTTCATTGGCAAAACGCTGTAATTCCACTTTCCATTGTTTGCGCCTGTACCCATTACTTCCGCCGCCGTCTGCTGTTATCAAAATGTTTTTTGCAGTGGGATAATGTTCTTTCCCAACTATATTCCACCATTGCTGAATACTGTTTACAGCAAACTGACTCGTGTCGTAATTTTGCCCCACATTAACAAAACCTTCATTCTTGGCAATGTCATAAATCCCATAAGGCGAGGCTTTTTCATTTGCAAAATCATGCCCGTTTACCTTTCGAGCATCCTTTTTCGGTCTATATTCCTGTCCCTGATTTTTATAATTTCCAATGTTTTCTTTTTTCTTTGTATCCACCGATATGACAGGAAGATTGAGATTTTGATAGGTTAATGCACGTCTGTTTATAAATTCAAATTGCGCATTTCTATCAGGATGACTTTTTCCCTCAAGCCCTTTTTGATTCGATTGCAAACTGTATCCCAATTCTGACAACAAGTGGGCAACAGTAGTTTTGCCGACAATGAATTTTTGTTTGTTAAGTTCGTCCGCTAACGTGCGACAACTCTTTATCGTCCATTTCAAGGCTGATTGAGGGTCGCCGCTTGCTGTCGGTTCTACCAAAGATTCCAAGGCTTCTTTCACTCCGGGCTGGATTTCGTCTTGCGGTTTTCTACCGGCTCCTTCTTTTCTTATTCTATCCGAATCAAACGACTTGGTGTCTGAAAATAAGTCTTTCATCCCTTGGTTAAGTGTTGGACGAGACATTTTTGTCAGACTGCATATAAGTGATTTACCGCCTCGACCTATCTGATTGGCTTCGGCGGCATAGACTATACGCCTTTGCTTTTCATTCAAA
>JAITTF010000274.1 GCA_031287215.1 Bacteroidales bacterium | reverse complement strand
TGTCATTACCTTTGCCATCAATAATTTCACCTACAGCATAAACTACAGCTATTTTGTTAGTCGAAGTTTTGAGGGGAACCACTGATTTCTTATAATCAGAAATAGAGATGAATCTAAGGTCTTCATTTTCACCAATGCCGGTCATCGTTTTTAACTCTTTTTCTACATCAGCATAATAAGATAATTGGTCAACAAGACCATGTTGGAGTACGTTTTCGGCTTTATTGCAGAGCAAATTATCGGCAAAATAGTTCAAAGAATCTTTGCTGATATGGCGTGATTTTTCGATATGAGCCAGCTCTGTATCCCAAATAGAATTAAATAGTGTGCTCATTTGTAGTCTATTAGCTTCACTCATTTTGTCTAAGATGTAAGGTTCTACAGCACTTTTAAAACTACCGTGTCTGATGACCTGAATTTCGACATCTAATTTATCTAATAAACCCTTATAAAACAGTACTTGTCCTGCCATTCCTTTAAAGTCTAAACTTCCAAGTGGATTAAGGGCGATTTTATCGGCTACAGTAGCCAAATAATAACCATTATTGGCAAAAACATCACTGTATGCGTAGATGAATTTACCGCTTTCTTTAAACTCTAATAAAGCGTCTCTAATTTCCTGAACGGTAGCTGGAGCAGCCTGTACATGAGCAGTTTGTATATATATACCTTTGATTTTAGGGTCTGTGGCGGCATTTTTAATACATTTTAAAATGTCGTCCAATCCGGTTTGAGGATTACTAAGACCTTCAATTTCGAAATCATCGAAAGGGGAGGAGGTTGCTCTTTCTGAGACAGGTGCTGATAAAGAGAGTTTTAAAATACTATTGTCTTTGATAACAGGAGAGGTATCAGTACTAACGGCAATGGAAATGATAGAAATAAGAGAAAGGAAACAACAGAGTAATCCCGAAAGGATTACGCCTAGCATAGAGCCTAAAACAATTCGCCAGAATTTTTTAGCACCTGATTCGTGTTGTTCTGTAGGGTAAGCATAATTTTGATTCATAATAATTTGGGTTTTATAAATAATAAAAAAATAATTTTAAGTATAGATGTGCAAAGGTACGAATTTTTTTAATATTAATAAAAACAATTACTCGAATTCTTTTACAAGTTAAGTGAATGTTTGTGAAAAATATGTAATTACCGTTTCAGATTTAACTTTTATCCGTTACTTTTCCAAAAATAGCTTTTTTAGACAAAAGAGTTTGACCTATTCCTCTTGCAGCGAGGTAAATCATTAAGGCTAACCATACGGCATTGTTTTGAAGTTGGTCAACAAAAAGATAATAAACCCCGAAGAAGACGGCAGTAGCAATGAGCATCGAAATGAGCATCTCCCAAGAGGCAGTAGCACCAATGTAAATTCCATCCCACAAAAATGCCGCAAAACCACAGATAGGTACCATTAAAACCCACCAGAAATAGGGACGAGCATTTTCGACGAGAGCGATGTCGTCCGTGAATATCTGCAATAGATAAGATCCGAAAAAGCCATAAACAATCACAAATACAGCACTCAAAACGGTTCCCCATTGGAAAATATATTGGACACTTTTTTTGAGATTTATGCCGTCTTTAGCACCGATATACTTTCCTGTTAAAGATTCGCCGGCATAAGCAAAACCATCTGTAATGTAAGAAAAAATAGTAAAAAACTGTAAAAGTAAAGTATTTATAGCCAATATATCATCGCTTATTTTTGCACCTGCAATCGGGAAAAATGAAAAGACACAGGTGAGACATAATGTGCGTAAAAAGATGTCTCTATTGACACGGAAAAATGATTTCATCTCTGACAGCACCAAACTTGTTTTGATGTTTAATAGTTTTCTTATATGTGGATATTTAATGATAAAAAAAAGACTCGCCATCAGCAATCCGCTATATTGGGTAATGACAATACCGCCTGCAATTCCCTCAATGTCCCAATGTAAAACATAGACAAAAATAAGTGTAATTGCGACATTAATAATATTCATAAAAATCGCAATCCACATTGGAGTCTTGGAGTTTTGCATACCGATAAACCAGCCGTTAAAACTATAAATAGAAAGCGTAGCAGGTGCAGCCCAAATGCGAACGAAGAAGTAACGGAGTGCCAGCGATTTGACCTCATTACTACTATCAATTGTCCACATTGCGAACTGAGCTATAGGTTTTTGCAAACAGATAAGACAGCTTGCAATGAGTAGTGCTATTGAGATACTGCGGACAAAAATAGCAGCCGACTCACGGTCATTGTGAGCACCAAATGCTTGCGCCGTAAAACCACTTGTCCCCATACGAAGAAATCCAAATACCCAGTAGATGAGATTGAAAATTACCGTAGCGACAGCCATCCCTGCAATATATAGCGAATTGCCGAAATGACCTACTATGATCAAATCCACCATACCCAACAAAGGAACTGTGATATTGGCAATAATATTAGGAATCGCTAATTGAAGAATTTGTTTATTCATTAGACCTAATTGTTTATTTTTTTCTATAGTAAAAATACAAAATCAAATCAGTGCCTACGATACAAAAATTAAAAATATATAAATAGGTTACCCAATCATAATGATAAACGATTTTATGAATAATACCGCAGAGATATCCTATCATAATAATGATCATAAAAGTAGGACTCTTTCCTGCTACTATTTTTGTGCGTAAAGATTTAATAATTGATACAGGCCAACTACATGCAAAGCAAACTAACATTAAAATTTCCCAAATACTAAAACTCATAAAAAATATTTTTATAGTGTAAATATCTAATAATTATCGTATTTATAGTTTTTTACTAAGAAAGTGGGTGCAAAAATACAACAAATTTGCCGTTTATATCATTTTTTTTATATATTTTTGCAGTACGAAATAATAAATTATGGTTAAGAAGAAGATTTTATACATTACTCCTGAGATATTTCCCTATCTTCCAGAAAGTTACATATCTAATTTGTGCAGATTTTTGCCTCAAGGAATCCAGGAAAAAGACAATGAAATCCGCACTTTTATGCCGAAATATGGCTGTATTAACGAAAGAAAAAATTTATTACACGAAGTTATTCGTTTATCTGGACAAAATATTATCATTGAAGATAATGATCATCCTTTGATTATTAAAGTGGCCTCCCTTCAGGCAGTGAGAATGCAGATTTATTTTATTGATAGTGAAGATTTCTTTAAAAGAAAAGAGCAATTTGTTGACGAAAAAGGGAAATTTTTTATTGACAACGATTCTAGAGCAATTTTTTTTGCCAAAGGTGTCATTGAAACTGTTAGAAAGTTGACTTGGAATCCCGATATAGTTCATTGTCATGGATGGATTTCTGCATTAATGCCATTATTTATTAAAACTATTTATAAAAATAATCCCTTATTTCAAGACTGTAAAATTGTTTATTCCGTTTATAACGACCAATTTAGCAGTAAATTTTCTCCTCGTTTTGCACAAAAACTTAAACTTACAGGAATAGAAAAAGAGCATCTTACGCTCTTTAAAAATGCTGGTTACGATGAATTGATGAAAGTTGCGACAGATTATTCTGATGCAGTTGTGATAGCCCATTCAAATGTTAAACTTTCTGTGCAAAATTATATAACTAAAGGTGGACGCCCTTTACTGATTCACCCTGAAAATGGTGAGTATGTTGATGATTATGATAATTTTTATAATCAATTACTCCAATCATAATGGACGTGCTAAAATTCAATATTTTTTTACTTTTAAATAAACTCACTTTGTTACATATAGTTCTTCATAAAATGAAATTCATTAAAATCTTTTATTTTCTAATTGCATTTGTACTTATTTTTTCTTCTTGTAAAAAAGATATTGATAGTATTGGTTTAGGTTTAGTTAGTGAAAATTTAGGCAACTCGTTTAGTGATACTACTCAACTGGTAGCTTATACTTTAAGAAATGATAGTATTGCCACTACAAATGTTATTAATTGTATTGCTGGTTCCCTTTCAGATCCTATTTTTGGAAAAATTTCTGCCGGCTTTTATGCAAAGTACAGTTTGATAGGAGAAAGTGTCTATTTTGGAGATCATCCTATATTAGATTCTGTTGTTTTAGTAGTTCAATATTCCGGATATTATGGAGATACTACTTCTTTATTGAGGATGTCTGTTTTTGAATTGACCGAACTCCTTGACGATAAAACTATTTATTATAGTTCAGATGTTACAGAACATCTGAATGATAATTTATTATATAATCCTAATGAGTCTTTTTCGCCCCGTCCTACTACTATGATCAGAGCAGAGGGGGATAGTGTCATTCGTCCTGCACATCTTCGTATCAGACTTTCCGATGAATTAGGAAATAAAATCATAGAAGCAGAACGTAATGGTCAGTTGAATAACGCTACTTCGTTTCAAAATTTTTTTAAAGGTCTTTATTTCACAATAGAATCTCTGTCTTCTACAGGATGTTTAGTCTATTTTAACATGAGAGGTGCTATTTCGGCTATTAATCTTTATTATCACCAAGCGGGTTCTACTTCTAATACTTCTGCCCGTTATATGTTTAATACCCCTTCTTCGACTACGTGTTATACGCATATTGACTTTGATTATGAGGGCTCCTCAGATTTTGCCTTTAAAGATCAGGTTGTTTATGGCAATAAAGAACGTGGTAAAGAACAGTTATATGTACAACCTCTTGGAGGTCTTAAAACTTATATTGATTTTCCTCATTTAAGGGAAACTTTTAAAGGTAAAAACATTGTGATTAATAAGGCTGAATTGGTTATTAATGATATTAACGGCTCCTCTGTTTTTATGGCACCTCCTACGTTAAATTTGCAAATGATCAAATCTGACGGGTCTGTAGTTTATGTCCCGGATGCCGGTATTGGTGCCGGCTATTTTGGTGGAACTTATAATAATGATACTAAATCTTATCGTTTTCGTATTACCAAATTTATTCAAGACTATATCAATCAAGATTCTCCTGTTGGACATCATGTCTTTAATGACAGAAAACAAGGATTGTATCTTG
>JAITTF010000169.1 GCA_031287215.1 Bacteroidales bacterium | reverse complement strand
TAGACATGATATTTTCGGTAACATTTTCCATACGGACTAAAAAGTTGACAAAGAAGCCCGGATTTTGGAGTTCATCTTTACGATTCATAGCCCAAAAGCCGTTATTCAGGTAGTCATGTTCCATAGTAGAATGCTCAACGATAAATTGATAGCCACAGTGGTGATTGGTAAACATTAATCCGTCAGCGGATACCATTTCGCCAGTGCAAAATCCGTTACCTAATTGAACGATAGCATCTTTTAGTGAGCTATTGTTGATGTCGTACAATTGTTCAGGAGTTAGTTTTAAACCTAACTTGCTCATAGTAGCGTAATTGTAATCTTTGATGAACATCGGCAACCACATCCCTTCATCAGGTGGATTAGTAGCAAATACCGATAAAGTAAAAAAGAGTGTTGCAATTGATAAAAATAATTTTCTCATGAAATTTAATTTTTTGATTTATAATGATTTATTTAATTCTAAAATTTGCCAGCAAAGATACACTTTTTTCTATAGAATTTTATAGAAAAAAGTAGTAACCGATATTTGGTAATTTTTTTATCAAAATCACACATTGGATTGATTTTTTTCTTACTTTTGCACAATGAAATATTAATGAAATACTTTTCGTTGTTTAATTTTAATACAATTTTTTGCTAATTTCTGTTTTTGATGCAGCCTGTAAAATATTTCATTGACCAAAAATTTAAAAAAGATAAAAAAGTATCATTTTGCTGTTTACAATATTTTTTGAAGGGTTTGCAAATGCACAATTTCGATCGGGTGTTCCCTCTGAAATTACTGCGGATGAGATAGGACAGATTACCCTGGTGAAAACCACACCTGTAGTTGGTCATGTACAAGTATCTCTTCCTGCACCCCAAAATCGTGCGACCATCTTTTAAGAAGGATTTGAAGCAGCACCAGATATTAATTTTTGTGCTCTTCTTTGTATGCAGAATTAATTAATATATCCAGCTTCTGTTTTTTTGTTAAGTATTTCAGGCAAAAACGAAGGTTTATTTCCCCAAAAGTGTAAACATATTCTTTTTATAGGCTTCTACGCCGGGTTGATCAAAGGGATTTACATCCAATAGATAGCCACTTACTGCACAGGTAAATTCAAAGAAATAGATTAATTCACCAATAATTTCTTCGGTGATAGCAGGAATAGTGATTTTGAGATTAGGTACGCCACCGTCCACGTGAGCCATCCGTGTGCCGGTCTCAGCAATGTGATTTATATTGTCTATAGTTCTGTGAATTAGGTAGTTTAATTCATCCAAATTATCGTCATCATGAGGAATGGCAATCTTACCGTGAGAATTTTCTACAGAAATTACGGTCTCAAACAGCATTCTTTCACCCTCTTGAATGTACTGCCCTAAGGAGTGCAAATCCGTGGTAAAGAGTGCCCCCGTAGGGAAAATGCCTTTGTGCTCTTTGCCTTCACTCTCTCCAAAGAGTTGCTTGAACCATTCAATTAAGTAAAATAGTTTGGGTTCGTAAGCGACCATTAACTCCATTTTTTTGTTCTGTTGATAAAAAAGAAAACGAAGCAGTGCATATTGGAGTGCTATATTGCTGCTAAAGTCTTGAAAATGATATAAATATTCTTTCATGTCAGCGGCACCCTTTAAAATTTTTTCAATATCAAATCCGGCAACTGCTACCGGGAGTAAGCCTACGGGAGTCAGTACAGAATATCTGCCGCCCACATTATCGGGAATAACAAAGGTCTGAAATTCTTTTTGGGTTGCCATTTTTTTGAGGGCTCCTTTAGTGCTGTCTGTAATGGCAACAATGCGTTTTGCAGCCTCTGTTTTGCCATATTTTTTCTCGCAATGTTCTTTTAAAATTCTAAATGCTATTGCCGGTTCTGTAGTAGTGCCCGATTTAGAGACTACAATGACCAAATAATCTTTCTGTTGAAGTACTTCAATCAAATCTTGTAAATACTCTTCACTGAGATGATTGCCTGCAAACAGAAGAGTAGGGGAGTGCTGTTTTTGAAATTCCGAAAAATAGGGATTGAGCATCTCTACAATCGCTCTTGCGCCCAGGTATGAACCGCCGATGCCCACAACGACAACGACCTCTGATTGAGCTGCTAATTGTAGGGCTGTCCTTTTAAGGGTTGCCATTTGGGAGACCATGTTGTCCGGCAGGTCTAACCAACCGAGAAAGTCATTGCCTTTGCCGGTTTTGTTGATCACATTTTTATAGGCGGTAGTTAATAGACTGGCATTTTGTTCTATCTCTTTTGTAGAGACAAATGAAAGTGCTTCTTGGAATGAGAACGAGGTTTTGATTTTCATAATTTATTGATTTTATGGTTCTTGAATATTTTCTTCTTGGGTGTTTATAAGATTGTCATCGTCAGTTTTTATGCGCTTACGGGATTCTTTGATTTTAAAGCAGAATCCAATTTGAGCATTTAAGGTGTTGCCGTTCAGAGGAGAACATAAACTGATTAGATTTTCAGTAGCTAAATACAAATATACAGGTCCTAATTCTAATCCTAATCCTAATCCCAGATTTCCATAATTAGAGGGCATAATGGAGTAATGAACTGCCAGATCAAGTACTCTTCCGAAGCGACCATTATAGGCAATCGTTAATTTGGGATAGTAAAAATGTGGATTGATATAGTTTTGAAAAAGTAAGATAAATTTATGGTGATCATTAAGTTTAAAGTAACCTTCAATATTGACTTTAGTAGTCAACATCTTTTTTCCCATGGAAGCATTTTCTAAGTCTATTGGAAAATAGGCTTGTAAAGTGTCAAAAAATTGATTTCTGGTTTCTTTATTAGAAAGTTCTGAGATTTGCTCTCCACTTAAACCATTAAAAAAGAACTGTCCATCTCTGTAAAACGCTCCTTGATCTCCCAGACTACTTCTAATGCGCACGGCAGGGCTATTCCAATTGATAAAACCGAGGTCATTTACTGCCAATCCTACGCCAAAATGTCTTGAAATTTCAAATATAGCTCCCAAATCAATAGCAAATCCTCTATTTTGAGACAATAATCTGTGTCGATAATTGGAGTTGAAATTAAATTTATCATGATCGACTGTCAATTGAGGGAAAGCTAAGGTAGCCATCATGTCGAGATTGTAGTCGGCAGCGATTGACAGGTCTTCAGGATTGGTGTAAATATTGGCATTGAGCTTATCGGTAGTAATATTGGTTAATCCCATTAAAAATTTGGGGCGTGCAGCGATAAACAGCCGTTTGCCGATGGTAGCTTGTACATTGAGGCTCACCTCCTGATACAAATTCAAAGATAAATTGGCTTTCATGCGCGCAGGATTGTCCGCTCCGGAATAGTGCATATTGCCATAGACAAAAAAGCCAAAAATATCCTTGGAAAAATTGGTAAAGGTTTCCAATTTAAGTCTATAACTTAGAGAAAAAAACAAAAAATTAGTTCTAAATCCAAAACCTAAGATCTCTTCATTAAGGCTAAAATTGAGCCAATTGTTGTTTTGGCTTAATTTATCTACAAATTTATTCGGCTTTACAAGGGTAGGATACCCCTCTTTGTCAAGATCAAAGAGATTTTTGTAATGAAAAGCGGTATTCGTTAAGGTTAAGTTAAAATTTGAAAATGCAGGGAACCCAAAATAGCCCTTCATATCGAGATTTAAAGCCGGATTTTCGATGTTGGCGTATGGATTCCGTCCCAAAAAATGGGTAGTGAGTCCCGATTGTGCAGAAAGCGAAAAAGCACCACAATGGATGACAATGATGAAAAAAAAAGTGATACGTTTCATGGTTTTTACTCTTGATTAAATGATATTTGTCCTTTAATTTTTGTTTTAATACCCAGAATGGCTTTAATGTATTGTTGTACATTAAATGAGACTTGGTTGCCGCCGGTATTGATTTTTAATGCTAAAATAATTTTGTCTGCATTTGCTAAATTGGTAATCCTGAGATTGCCAATCTCTATTTTACCCCTTCTTTCTTGAAGTGCATTATCATTGTAACAGCCATTCAACAGTAAATGAGTATCAAAAAGAGAATCTGTAATCTGGTATGTCGTGGAGTTGTAAAAATAGGCTTGCACATCAACTGCTAAAGGTAATTTATTACCAAAATGATAGACTAATTCAGCACTTTCAACAAGGTCTGGTAAGTTGATACCACTATTAAGATTGAAAGCTATGGTGTCGAAATAGTAAAATTTGGCTACTTTTACGTCAAAAGGAAAAGAAAGTTCAGCTCCTACTTTAAAAATAGAATTGTAATTGATACTCACATCTCCCGCAGCAAATCCCTGAGGATTGACAATCGCTTTTCCTCTGAAAGACAAGGTGTTGTAATCAGAAGAGAGGTGTATCTGCTCAAGTCCTGATAAGGGAATTGTATAGACATTAGGGTTGATATTAATCATCATGGGATAGTGAGACAAAATGTCGGAGATGGTATTGGGAGCTACAAAATGAAGCGTATCAATCTGTACTTGTCCTGAAATATATTGAAAAGAATTGGTCAGGTTTAAAGTAGCTTTTGTATTGTAAAGTGTTAAATCATAGCCTATCTTTTTTCTCTTAAATAATTCGGCAGTATATTGATAGGTATAATAATCAGTTTCGTATCGTTTTATCTGTCCTACAAAATTTTTAATGCGGATATTTTCACTTATAAAATGGGCATTAAAATATAGATAGTTAGTAGGTGAATTGGCAGGAATAACCACTCCAACGTCAAATTTTAAGGTGTTGGTATCCTGAAGGTCAGTAAAAGTAAATTTATATCCTTGTAAATCAATACTTTCGCTAAAAACACCGGAAAATTCTCTGTAAAATTCTTGTCCTTGCTTGTCTTTAATATTACTACAAGTAAGGGAGGTGATGCCTACATTGTTGCTTATTTCAATAGTCAATGCACCGTGTAATATTTCGCCCCATTTGATAATCAAATCTTTGGAAGGAATTTTGAAAGAGATTATAGTATCTAAGGCTATACGCGTTCCTCGACTGAACTGTCTATTCCAAATAAAATTATAATTGGCATCAGGTAGCGATAGAATAAGGGAATCATTGATGATGGATTTTTGTTCAAACCTATAATTGAGAAACAATTTTCCATTGGGGTCAGTTACAATATAATCGTTATTAACCCAATAAGTTAGCATTTTTTCAATACTATAATCTGTATTAATAACAGGAAGTCCATATTCGGCTTCAAAATTTACGCCGTTTAGTCTGCTGAAATTAAAATTTTCTTTTTTACAAGTCGTAAAAATTAGTAAAATAAATAAAAGGGGTATCAGTTTTTTCATAGAATATAATGGGTTCTAATCATTAAAAAGGTGTTGAAAAATTTGTTCAATATTAGAGAGTGGAATTAATTCAATGGATAAATTGTTCTGTTTTATGTTTTTAAGATTATATTTAGAAAGAAAAATCTTTTTAAAACCGAGTTTGTCGGCTTCGGCGATCCGTTGTTCAATTCTGCTGACAGCTCTTATTTCGCCATTTAATCCCATTTCTCCGGAGAAACAAGTTTTAGCATCTATAGGGACATCGGTAGCAGAAGAGAGGATAGCGGCGACAATGGCGAGATTAATGGCAGGGTCTTCTACGTGAATACCACCTGCAATATTGAGAAATACATCTTTGGCACCCAATTTAAAGCGGCATCTTTTTTCTAAAACTGCTAACAGCATATTCATCCTGCGTAAATCATATCCTGTAGCTGAACGCTGAGGGGTGCCATATACAGCACTACTTACTAATGCCTGTGTCTCTATCATCATGGTGCGGTTGCCCTCCATAATGGCGGCTACAGCACTGCCACTGTATTGTTCGTCATGCTGCGACATCAATAGTTCCGAAGGATTTAAAATCTCATTCAACCCACTATTTTTCATCTCAAAGACTCCCAATTCGGAGGTAGATCCAAATCTATTTTTGATACAACGGACGATCCGATAGCCATAATGCCGGTCGCCTTCAAATTGGAGGACGGTATCTACTACATGTTCTAAAATCTTAGGTCCTGCCAGTGTACCATCCTTAGTAATGTGCCCGATGAGGAATATCGGAATCGCCGTAGTTTTAGCAAGATGTTGAAACTCGGCGGCACACTCTTTAATTTGAGAAATAGAACCGGCAGAAGAATCAATCAAATTACTTTGTGATGTTTGAATGGAGTCAATGATGACAATTTGTGGTTTTAAGGTGTCAATATGTTTAAAAATCTCTTGCGTGATCGTCTCTGCAAGCACATAACAATTTGGATTTCTTGGCGTTATAGCAAGTCTGTTGGCACGCATTTTGAGCTGTTGTTCGCTCTCTTCTCCTGAAACGTAAAGAATTTTACTGTTTTTGAGCGATAAAGCCATCTGGAGTAGGAGGGTGGACTTGCCAATGCCGGGTTCACCACCCAGTAGCACTAAAGACCCCGCTACAATGCCGCCTCCAAGGACATTGTCAAATTCGGAATAACCACTATGTATGCGTGGGATTTCTAAAGCAGAAATATCATCTATGAGCTTGGGAGTACTTTTAGTGAGCATATTGGAGGAAGAAACACTCTTCCCTTTAGGCGGTGTCCGCTCTACAACCTCTTCCACAAAACTATTCCAGGCTCCACAAGCAGGACATCTTCCTAACCATTTGGAAGCTTGGTTGCCACATTCTTTACAGAAAAAAAGACTTTTAGACATTCATTTGATTTATAGGAGAAAAATTAGGATTCTTGAGATACTTTTAAAGAACTTGTAAACAGATAAACACATAAAGCTAAGAACATGACAATTGCCATGATATTAAATCCGAAAGAGTTGATCCACGAACCACCTAAAGCTAAATCTATTTCTGAATATTTGAGAATGGCACTTACAATCCCCATAATAGCACCTCCTGCCATCATACCGGATGCAATAAGCGTTCCCTTGTCTTTTCTCAGTTTGTTGATGGTTTCATTTTTGCTTCTACTTGATACTAACCAAGCTATAAAACCGCCTATCAGTAGAGGAATGTTGAGTTGTAAAGGGATAAACATCCCTAATGCAAATGCCAATGCCGGTATGCCCAAACGATCCAAACTAATTGCCAGAATAGCACCTATAATGTACAGCATCCAAGGAGTCTGCCCCCCAAACATCAACGGCTCAATAATGGCAGCCATTGCATTTGCCTGAGGTGCTACTAAAGCATCTTCACCCGTATAACCATAAGTTTCGGACAATATCATTATTACAGCACCTACCGTAAGCGCAGAAACTAAAGTACCTGCAAATTTCAAAGTCTGCTGTTTGTAAGGCGATGTACCTATCCAATAGCCTATTTTTAAGTCGGTAATAAATCCACCTGCCATCGACAATGCCGAGCAAACGATACCACCTACTATGAGTGCCGTAACAATGCCCGTACCTCCATGGAGACCTACTGCTGAAAGGATAAATGAAGAGAGTATTAAGGTCATCATTGTCATTCCTGATACAGGATTGGTACCTACAGTGGCTATAGCAGTCGCAGCTACCGTAGTAAAGAGAAATGCAAATACAAAAATGATCAGAATACCCACTAATACTTGCGTGATATTCATCTCTAATCCACCAAATAAAAAGAAAATAGCTAATAATAAGACTACAGCACCAAAACCTGCCAAGATAATTTTTATGGAGATGTCTTTCTGGGTTCTGATGGTTTTAACATCTGTTTCTGAGGAGGATTTACCTGCTTTAAATGCGATATTTATAGAGCTTTTTATCACACCGGCACTTTTAATGACCCCGATAATACCTGCCATGGCAATGCCCCCGATGCCAATATAACGCACAAAGTTAGTGAAAATAAACTCAGGAGCAAGTGTACTCATCAGCGTGCTGTCCGGAGTAACCCCATACTGCCCCAACAAGGGAACAAGAAACCACCATGATATAAACGACCCTGCACAGATGATCGTAGCATATTTAAGACCAATTAAGTAGCCGGTACCCAATAAAATAGCACTGGTATTGATTTTAAAGACAAATTTAAAATTCTCCGCTAACTTTGCTCCCCAAGAGTAAGTAATAGATGAGATATTCTCTGCCCATAAACTAAAAGTGGACATGCAAAAATCGACAATACCACCCACAAGTCCACTAATTAATAGCAGTTTAGTCTGTGCACCTCCTTTAGCACCCGAAACTAATATTTCAGTAGTAGCCGTAGCTTCCGGAAATGGGTATTTGCCATGCATATCAGAAACAAAATATTTTCTAAAAGGTATTAAAAACAGAATCCCTAAGAAACCGCCAAATAGGGAGGCTAAGAAGATTTGGAAAAAATTGACTTGAATGTCGGCACCTACCGCCGGATTAGTCTCTTTGATGATATAAATTGCCGGCAGTGTAAAGATAGCACCCGCAACAATGACTCCTGAACTGGCTCCAATAGATTGGATAATAACATTTTCCGACAAAGGATGCTTCCTTTTTGCTAAAGTAGAAGCCCCTACTGCGATGATGGCAATAGGTATAGCCGCTTCAAACACCTGTCCAAAACGTAACCCCGAATAGGCAGTAGCAGCCGAAAAAATCACTGCCATTACCAATCCCCACACCACCGTCCATAGGTTAATTTCGGGATATTTCTTGTCCGAAAGTAAAATTGGTTTGTAAATTTCTCCCTCTTTTAGCTCTCTATAGGCATTCTCAGGAAGGTTTAAATTATTGTTTTCAAGTTCATTAGGTGTAGAATTTCCCATATTCTTCTTTATTGATGTAAATAATTATTTAACCAACAAAAATACATGAAATTTTTTAAATATCGAAAAAAAAAGGTTAATTGGTTAATTCTTTTTTTTAGGTGCTATGAAAAATATCCGGTAATTCTCAAAGCACAAAATCCTTATCTTTAATGCCGTAGTTAGGGTCTGTTGTTAAATTAAAACCAAATTCTTTTTCATATTTGCAGCCGACAGCGTTTGCAATTTCTTGCAGGCGATTCTTGTGCTGTTAAATAGCACAGGATTTCTACCACGCCGAGCAAGTATGCTGTTAAATTTTGAGCAACTTTTTCAATTTTTTCAAACAGACACGGCAGAGCCGCCCACGCCAATTTGACGAGGTTTAACACCAAAAAGATGCTCGCAATCCACGACTCGCTTGTCTCTTTCAATCTGGCTCTGATTTTGCTCAAACCGTAGGCGGTTTTGCCCTGACCAAATTTTCCTTCCACCGAATTGCGCTCGTCCGGACTTACAGGAATTGACCCCGCCGCAGGTCTGCAAGCGGCTTGGATCGCAGCGATATTCCCTTGATCTTCAGCATTGCACGATTGGTTCTGGTACAATATATCTGGTCTGCCAGCAGTTCGCGCGGATAAAATCTGTGACGCATTTTGTAATTTTCAACGTAAGTTTCCAAACAACTGCCTTCGTTAAAGGCATCCCAACTCAACTGGTCGAGAAAACGGATTCCGCTCAGAAGCGTCAAATGAATTTTGGAGCCAAACTCCACATAAGCGTGTTCCTTACCCCTAACAATCGGGCGAACATGCGGCTGAGAATGCTCACTATGCGGTGTTCAACGCTGTGAGTTAGGGTGTCGTACATTTGCTTTTG